>JAUCQC010000279.1 GCA_030372965.1 bacterium | reverse complement strand
CTGTCTCGTGGGCTCGGAGTTGTGTATAAGAGACAGGGCAGGGAGGCCCGTCATTACCGCGGGCTCGCGGGAAACAAGGTGCAATGCGGCCTGTGCCCCTGGGAATGCCTGGTGGACGAGGGCAAGCGCGGCAAGTGCGGCGTGCGGGAAAACCGGGGCGGCCGTCTCTTCAGCCTGGTGTACGGCCGGGTGGCGGCTTCTCACGTGGATCCGATCGAGAAGAAACCGTTCTACCACGTGCTGCCGGGCAGTCAGGCCTATTCCCTCTCCACCGTGGGCTGTAATTTCACCTGCCGCTTCTGCCAGAACTGGGACCTGTCCCAGCGGCGGCCGGAGGAGGCCCCGGTCCCCGAGCTTTCGGCGCCCTCCGTCGCGGAGGCGGCGGCCCGCGCCGGATGCCGGTTGATCGCGTTCACGTACTCCGAGCCCACGGTGTTCAACGAGTTCGCTTTCGACACCGCGGCCGCGGGGCGGCGGCTGGGCATCCGGAGCGTGGTCGTTTCCAACGGATTCATCCGACGGGAGCCGCTCGATGACCTGTGCGGCGTGATCGACGGATACAAGGTCGATCTGAAGGCCATGGACGACTCCTATTACCGTTCCGTGTGCGGCGGCCGCCTGGCGCCGGTGCTCGATACGCTGGTCCGTCTGCGTGACAGGAAAATCTGGTGCGAGATCGTCGTTCTCGTGGTTCCGACGCTCAACGACTCGGACGCCGGTTTCCGCAGACTCGCGGGATGGGTGGTGAAGGAGATGGGGCCGGACGTGCCGGTCCATTTCTCCAGATTTTACCCGCAGTACAAACTGAACAACCTGCCGCCGACGCCCGCGGCCACGCTCGAGCGGGCCTGGTCCATCGGCCGCGACGCGGGGCTGAATTTCGTCTATCTCGGCAACCTGCCCGGGCACGAGGCTGAAAACACGTACTGTCCCGGATGCCGAAAGGCCGTCATTCTCCGGTCCGGCTTCTCCGTGCGGGAGACGCGGCTTCGCGGCGGTAAGTGCGGTTTCTGCGGACGCGCCATTCCGGGCGTCTGGACCTGAACGGGAGGAGGGTCGCGCCATGAAACGCAGCGGCACCGCAGTCGTCCTGATGGTTCTCGGGTTCTGCCTGTCCGCCTGTCAGCAGCGGCAGGCGGTCTCGGCCCGGGTGCGGCCCGCGGCCCGGGCGGGCCAGTTCTACGCCCATTCCGCGACCGAACTCCGCGAGCAGGTGCGGTCCTGTCTCGCCAGGGCCGGGAGCCAGGCGATCGAAGGGGAGATACGGGGCATCTGGTCCCCGCACGCGGGCTACGAGTACAGCGGCGCGATCGCGGCCGCGGCCTGGCGTCAGGTGTCCGGCCGGAACTACGACGCCGTGCTGGTGGTCGGACCCAGCCATTACCGCGCGTTCCGGGGCGCGGCCGTCGCGGACTGGGATTCGCTCGCCACGCCGCTCGGCCGTATCGCGGTCGACCGCGGCCTGGTCCGCAGGCTCACGGCCGCGGATCCGTGGATCACGGTTGTGCCGGGAGTCGACGACGGGGAGCATTCCGTCGAGGTGCAGCTCCCGTTCATCCAGACCGTGCTTCCGGGGGTTCCGGTCGTGCTGATGCTCACGGGGGACATGCCGCACGACCAGGCCGGCCGGATCGCCGCCGCGATCGCCGGGGCCTGCGCCGGCCGTCGGGTGCTGCTGGCCGCCAGTTCGGACATGTCGCATTTTCCGTCGGCCGCGGACGCACGCCGCTCCGACGGCGAGGTGCTCGAGGCGGTGTCGCGGTACGACACGAAGCGGATTCTGGCGCTCGAGGCCCGGTCGCGGACGCGGGGAATCCCGAACCTGGACTGCGCGCTGTGCGGATCGGGCGCCCTGGTCACGGTCATGCTCGCGGCCCGCGCCATGGGCGCGGACCGCGCGGTTCAGCTGGCGTACGCCCATTCGGGGGATGTCACCGGCGACGCGGAACGGGTGGTCGGGTACGGGGCGGCCGCTTTTGTCGGTCCGGCGGGTTCACTCAGTCAAGGAGGCGGCAACGTGGAACCGGAATCGCTCAAATTCACCGCGGAAGAGAAAAAAACGCTGTTCCGTGTGGCGCGTCAGAGCATTCTCGCCGCGCTGGGCGAGCAGCGTCCCCCGGAATTCAGCGTCGCATCGCCGAATCTGCTCGTCAAGCGCGGCGTGTTCGTGACGCTCGAGAACCGGGGCCGCCTGCGGGGGTGCATCGGGCATTTCGAGCCCGACCTGCCCCTGTTCGAAATCGTGTCCCAGATGGCCGTCGCGGCGGCGACCCAGGATCACCGCTTCGCCCACAATCCGGTCACCGAACGCGAGATGAAGGACATCGACATCAAGATTTCCATACTGTCCCCGCTCAAGAAAATCGATTCCATCGAGGAAATCGAGGTCGGCAGGCACGGCATCTGGGTCCGGCAGGGCATGCGGAGCGGCACCTATCTGCCCGAAGTGGCGACGGACATGGGCTGGACGCGGGAGCAGTTTCTGGAAAGCTGCTGCGCGGAGAAAGCGGGCCTGCCGCCCGACGCCTGGAAGGGGGAGGCGGACATCTACGTGTACACCTCGCAAGTCCTTCAGGAAAAATGAGAAACCCCTTGTAATTTCCGGTGAAAAAGGCTACATTTCCCGGACCTATTCTGCTGCGCATCGGAGGCATTTATGAAAGTGGACGTGAAAGAACAGGGCACCGCGGCCGTGCTTCTCGTCAAGGGAAACCTGATGGGCGGTCCTGAGACGCTGGCGGTTCACGAGAAGGTCCGCGAACTGGTCGGCCTGAAAAAAACGAATGTGGTGATCGATCTGTCCGGCGTGGCCTGGATCAACAGCTCGGGCCTGGGCATGCTCATGGGATGCCTCACGTCGATCCGGAACGCGGGCGGTGAGATGCGCGTCACCGGCGTGACGGAGAAAGTCAAGAATCTGTTCGTGATCACCAAACTCATCACGTTGTTCGAAACCTATGAAACGGTCGATGAGGCGGTCGCCTCTTTCGGTTCGAAATAAACCGGTTTCCGGCATTTCCGGCGGTCAACGGGCGGGGAATGGACCCGCCCGTTTTCATAGGGCCGGACCCCGAGGCGCCGCCGGACCGGCCGGCCGCGTCGATCAGATCCGCGGGAGCGCGGGCGCCGGCCGCCCGACATACGCGTCCGCCCGGGGG
>JAUCQC010000278.1 GCA_030372965.1 bacterium | reverse complement strand
TCGTACTCGCCAGCCCCGTAGGTGAGCGTCTTGCCGCCGAACAGGATGCCGCCGTCCTCGGACACGCGGATTCCGTCCCAGTTGCCGCACTCGAGCTGGTTCCCGCCCACGGCCCTGGCCCATTCCAGACGGCCGGACGCGTCCACCTTCATCACCAGACCGTCCTGCTGGTCCTGGGCGCCGCTGTGGGTCAGGCCGCCCAGGACGAATCCGCCGTCCCCGGACGCCTCGATTCCCTCCGCGTGTTCGTTCTTTTTGTCGCCGTAGGTTTTCGCCCAGACCAGGTTGCCGTCCCGGTCCATTCGGACCAGCAGGACGTCGTCTCCGGCCGTGGTTCCGCCGATCTCCGTGCCCCCGCACAACGCCAGACCGCCGTCCGGGCAGGCCCTGGCCGAGAAGCTCACGTCCCGGGTTCCGCTGTCCAGGCTCCTGCACCACACGGGAACCCCGCCCGCATCGAGTTTGACCACGAGCAGGTCGGACGAATCAGGATCGGCTGAAAGCTCGGAGAAACCCGTGATGAAAAATCCCCCGTCCGAGGCCCGCTGGATGGAATAAGCCTTGTCGTCCCGCGGCCCGCCGAGGTTCCGGCTCCAGACCACCCGGCCGTCCGCATCCAGAAAAACCGCCAGAAAATCGAGGCTTCGTCCGCCGAACGCGTCCGAAAACCCGGCGACCGCGTACCCGCCGTCCGCAGAGATCAGGGTGGGCGCGTAATTCATGCGCTTGCGGACGTCTCCGCCGAGTGTCTCGATCCAGAAGGAACCGGCGCCTGAGGGCCGCGCATGGGGCGACTCGGGCGCGGGCCGCAGAACCGTGGCGGCCGCAAGCAGGCAGAAGAACAGACTCTTTTTCAAGCCGAACGCTCCTCGTGTCAATTCCCGGTCGCGACGCACAGCTGATTTCTCCGAAACCTGTTGAGCGCGCGCCACAGACGGAAGAGTGAAAAAACCTTATGTTTTTTCCCGAGCCGGGCGCCGCGGGGGCGCCGAGAGGCCGTCCCCGGAGTGCCGCGGGCCGGCACGCTGCCGGATCAAAGTGACTTTCGAATGGCGGACCCGCCAACCCGCCTCGAGCCGCACCAGGTACACCCCGCTCGCGGCCGGCGCGCCGTTGGCGTAGGACCTCCGGGCCCGGATATCGTAACCTTCCCTCGAGTCGCTCCAGACCGCGACAAAATGCCCCCGGTCATCAATGGCGACGCCCACCTCGTACTGAGTTCCGGTTCCCTCGAGCGCGTCGATGGCGAAATTGCCCTGGACCGCGTTCCCCTTTTCATTCAGGATCTAGCCGTAAACCCGGAAGACCGACCCCGCGTCTCTGCTTTCCCAGGCCACGACTGCGTATCCGTACCGGTTCACTGCGATGGCCGGTTCCTACTGGTCCGCGATCCCCGTGTCGGTGTTGATTCTCGCGTCCAGCCGCGTGATTTTAGCCTGGAGGCCGGCGGTCACGGCCAGAAATCCCGCAACAGGAACGACCAAACCCAGGAAGAAGGCGGTATGGCGGCTCTTCCTCAGGTTCATGACAGTCCTCCTGTCGGGGATTGAACACCCGCCGGTTTCATCATCCTCCGTGCGGACGACCCGTCAGTGATTTTTCGGGTCGCCCTGCACGTCCTCGCCCTGTATCCGCTTTCCCACGACATACGTGGTGTACGCCAGGGAAAGTCCGAACAGGGTGATGACGGACGGTCCGTCGATGCTGCCCGCCAGGGTCAGGATGCAGACCACGATCAGCGCCACGACCGGAACCGTGGTCTGGAACACGAACGACTTGAACACCTCGGTCGTCCGCGATGACACCGTGATCGAGTCGATGATCTCGAATATGTACAGCAGGACGATGGCGATCAGCGGGATGAAGGTTTTCCAGTCCGCCTGCATGTGAAAATAGAAGAATCGCACCGTCCAGTAAGACAGCAGGGCCAGCAGGATGATCCTGCGGATGTTGAACGGCTGGATCAGGCGCCCCCAGGCGCCGAGCCCCTCTCCGCGAACCCCTTCTCTGCGTCTGGCCATGGTTTTCCCTCCCCGATTGAATGTGCCGGTGGACGACAGATTTCACGGCGGGGGTTGCGACCCCGCGCCTTCCATCCATGTTTCCGCGCTGTTCAGATCCGGAAAGACCCTCACCTGCAGTCCGCGGTTGACGGCGACGTTCTCCCAGAACGAGGCATCCTGTATCTGGCCGGGATTGCAGACGACGGCCGCCCGGCCGACGCCGGGCGCGTGCGCGGATATGAATTCCGCCAGTTCGTACGTGTCGACCAGGTTCAGCGAATAGACCAGTTCCGTTTCATCGCAGATGACTTTCGTGCATCCGGACGCGACGGCCTCGGCGAGGACCGCCCGGCTGTAGGCTTCCACGTCCTCCAACCGGTCATCCCGGCCCCGGGCCTTCACGAACAGAATCCCCCGGCGTATCGTCATCGAATAATCGATCGGCATCGGTGGCTCACCTCAGACGGCATCTCTCCACGGAACCGCCGCGCATTGCCGTCCGGCATCCGGTCCGGAGACCCGTCCGCCCGGGAATCCGGGAACCGTACGGATTCCCGGGTTCCTGCCCCGTTTGTTCAACGGTTGGGCTGAAGAGAATTCCTGGATACCCGTGCGGCCGAAGGGGATGACCAACCCCGGTCCGATGCCTCCGGTACCGTGACCGATCCATTCGCATGACTGGGTTCCCCTCCCCGAGGGTCAGCCTGGTTGAATAAAAATTCATGATTAAAGTATGATATTTAAGTATACATAATAAAACCATCAGAAACAAGAAAAATAATGCCTTCTCAATCGGGGTATGAAATGGAGGGACGGGCATGATCCGGGTCTGGCTTGATCTTTGCTTTATCGCTGAATACTAAATTTTCCTCTTGAAAAACACAAAAATAATTGCATATTTTAATGGTTCCCCGTTCCAAACAATCCCGTTCCGAAAAGGAGGCCCCCATGAAGAAATCGCGCATCGTGTTGCTTCTGGTCCTCGCGGCAGCGGTCTGGACGGCATCCCCGTCGTTCGGCCAGGGGTGGAGTGACCTGATCCCCGTGTCCACGGCCGCCGGCGACCAGGGTTTCGCGCAGGTCGGATACGACCCGAACCTGGACCGATATCTCGTGGTCTGGGAGGACAACCGTCTCGGGAACGCCAACACGGATATTTACGGCCGCCTGCTTGAAGGAGACGGTACCCCGGTCGGCGAGAGCTTTCCCATCTGCACGGCCGAAAATCCCCAATACTGGCCGCACCTCGATTTTGACCCGAAGTTGAACCGTTATCTGGTCGTATTCGAGGACTGGCGGAAGGGCCCCAATAACGGCGACATCCGGGGCGTTTTCGTCACCTCCGCGGGAAAACTGGCGGACGCGCCGACATCCGATCCGGACCACAGTTTCTCGATCAGTTCGCACGACTCCAGCATCTACACCTGTTCCGTGGCTTTCAATTACAACGAGAACGTCTTTCTGGCCGTCTGGGGGGATTATCGCAATAAAAAGCCGAGCGACCGGTATTCGGTCGGCGTGGATGTCTTCGGACAGATCATACTGGCGGACGGCACCCTGGCCAACCCGTCCGATCCGGCTGTCAACTTTCCCGTGCTCGCGGACCAGTGGATCCAGGAGAGCGTCGCGGACGTGACGTACAATCCCTTCGTCAATGAGTTCATGGTGGTGTGCGGAACCGACGCGGGCCAGGTGCTGGGCCAGCGGGTCAATCACCTCGGCCGCCTCGTGGATAAAGATGGCACGGTGATGCTCGGGAAAACGGGCGGATCGCCGTCTGCTTTCGTCGTATCCCCGGTTTTCCAAAACGGCCCGGACTGTCTTCAGGCCAAGGTGCAGTCGAGGTCCGAATACGCCCAGGGTCTCCGTAAAACCGCGGGTCAGGGAAACGAGAATCTGGTGATCTGGAAGGGCATGCTGCCCCCGCGCACGGACAACGACATCTATGGACAGCGCATCGGTTTTGAAGCCGTGGGCCAGACGTACAGGATCATCTATCTCAACCGCGACGGCGCCGTGACCGCCGCGCCGTCCATCTTCCCGATCAGCATCCAAACCGAATTCGTCGGGGTCATGGACCTGGCTTACGGGAATCAGGACGACGAATTCCTGGTCGCCTGGGGAGACCCGCGCAAGGACGCCTATCCGGACCTGGACCTGTATGTCCAGCGGCTCGGCATCGACCCGTCCAACGTCATGCGCCTCATGGCCGACAACCGGATCGACACCGTGTCCTGTTTCGACAACATCCGCGTGGACACGACCCAGCACTATGAGGGAAGCCTGCTCGGCGTCGCGCACAGCCGGACCCGGAATGAATTCCTGGTTGCGGACACATACGAGGGCCGCACGGACACGTCCCTTGCCAACATCATGGCCAGGCGGTTCTACGGAACCGCCCCCACCGCGGTTGAGAACGCCGCCGGCCGGCCGCCCGCCGGCTTCAGCCTGTCGCAGAACTATCCCAACCCGTTCAACGGCGCCACGGTCATTTCCTACGCTGTTTCGGAGCCGGGCCGCGTCAGGCTGGAGGTGCTGGACGCGATGGGACGGGTGATTGAAACGCTGACGGACCGGACGCATCAGCCCGGCGCCTACACCGCTTCATGGAACGCAGGAGGGCTTCCCTCAGGCGTTTATTATTGCCGCGTGACCGCCTCCGGATCGAGCCGGACCGGCAAAATGGTGCTCCTGCGGTAATTCGGCTTCGGCATTTCCGATAACCCTCCCGCGGGTTTTGGACAACCCGCGGGAGGTTTTTTTATCGCTTCCCATACCGGAAAAACGGCCGGGTTTGAACCCGAGTCGTTATTGTTCATTGTTTTCCATATCCGACACAGCCTGCATTAAATTGTCAAAATTGAGACCGAATGGTCCGGCGCAACGGAAACGGCTGCGGCTACCGGTTCCCTTACCCCTGCGGCAGGATCCGAAAGGGGCGGTGGAATCCTCCGGACGATTATAATAAAAAATGGCTTGACTTCGGGCGGGAATTCGGATATATTTGTTGTATTATGAAACCATTGCAAAAACCAACAATTGACCCCCGGATCCGCCGGTTCCGGTCGGCCCTGCGCGTGTTCGAAAGCCTCCTCGACCTCACCTCGCGGCGCGAGGAGTACTGCTGCGGCGTGACCCTGGCCCAGTGCCACGCCCTGCTCGCCCTGTCCGAGGACAAGACCGTTTCCCTCAAGGATCTCACCGGAAAGCTCAACCTGGACAAGAGCACGCTGAGCCGCACCGTGGACTCCCTCGTCGAAGGCGGCCTCGCGGACCGCAAAACAGGATCCGGGGACCGGCGGATCTGCTGCATCTCTCTCACGACGCGGGGACGCGCGGCCGTTGACCGGATCAACGGCACCTGGGACCGGTTCGCGGCCGGGATTCTCGAACGCGTGCCGGAATCCAAGAGGGAAGCCGCCCTGGAAGGGCTGGAAATCCTGGCCAAGGCCTTTCTGGAGACCGTGGGCGCGGTTCAACATTCTTCATCCTGCTGTCGGGAGCGCGAAAAATGACCGAAAAATCCTGCTGTCCCGGCTCCGAAGGCCTCCGCGCCTTCCCCGGGTGGCCCTCCGGAATCCCGGCGGACCGGACCATCCGTCAGGTGTACGGCGGACTCCCCTGGCGCGACCGGCTCGGCATCTGGGCGGCCCGCTGGGGCATCGGCCGCATGCGGTTCCGCGTGGCGCCCCGGCTCCACACGCAGGGCGAATCCGACCCCGCCACTCCGGTGCTCGTCACGGCCAATTACCGCATGACCTTCGCCCGCCTGCTCAAGGAGCTTCCGGGGAGAAGCGCGTGGATACTCGTTCTGGACACCCGGGGCATCAATGTCTGGTGCGCGGCGGGCAAGGGCACGTTCGGCACGGATGAACTCGTGAGCCGGGTGGAATCGACCGGTCTCGCGTCCGTCGTGACGCACAAAACGCTTGTTCTGCCCCAGCTCGGAGCGCCCGGTGTTGCGGCGCATGAGGTCCGGAGACGCACGGGATTCAAGGTCGTCTACGGCCCGGTTCAGGCGAAGGACCTCCCCCGCTTTCTGGACAACGGCATGAACGCCACGGACGACATGCGCCGGGTCCGCTTTCCGATGCGGGACCGGCTGGCCCTGACCCCCATGGAGATCATCCCCGGCATGAAACTGGCTCCGGTCATCATCGGTCTGGCCATCCTGTTCCGGTGGATCGAGGGCTCGCCGTGGAACGCCGGACTGGGCCGCGAGCTGGTCGCCTGGTTCGGGGCCCTGTTCACGGGCGCGTTCGCGTTCCAGGCGCTCCTGCCGTGGATTCCATTCCGCTCCTTCGCGCTGAAAGGATGGCTGCTCGGTCTGGTTTGGGCGGGCGCCATGGTGCTCTGGATCAGGCCCCCGGTGTGGGCCGCGGCCTCGCACCTGCTGATCCTTCCGGTTCTGACGGCTTTCATCGCGCTGAACTTCACGGGAGCGACGACCTTCACGTCCCTCTCCGGCGTGGTCAGGGAGATGCGGGTGGCGGTTCCGGCCATGATCGCGTCCGCCGTGCTGGGAATTCTGATCCGTGTGGTCCCGCGGTTTTTCTCGTGAGAGGAGATTCCGGATGGAAATGAAATACCTGAAGAACGTCACGACCCTGAAGCTCGACGCCGGCCGCTGCACCGGATGCGGCATGTGCCTCGAGGTCTGCCCGCACGCGGTGTTTCGAATGGAAAACCGCAAGTCCGTCATCATCGATCGGGACGCGTGCATGGAATGCGGCGCCTGCGGCCGGAACTGCCCCGCCGGCGCGATTTCGGTGAGGGCCGGGGTGGGCTGCGCCGCCGCGATCATCGTCGGGGCGATGAAAGGGACGGAGCCGTCCTGCGGGTGCGACGCGGAGTGCGGGGACGAGAAAAAGGTTAAATGCTGTTGAATCCCGAACATGAAAACGTCCGACCCCGGGGTTGACCCCGGGGTCGGGATAGAAATCCACGCCCCAGACGCCGGAACCGGCGCCCCGGACTTCCGCGCCGAACACCATCCGGTATTCCCCCGTGCAAACAATGGATATCCCCCCGGAACCGGACGAACACGGACAGGCTCCCGGTCGGTAAGCGCCGGATCAGCCGCGTTTCGAGCCGCTTGCCGTCCGTGTCCAGGCGGCCGGCCGCGACGCGGCCGCTCCCGGCGGCGAGGTCCTCGGCGATGATCGCGCGCAGGGTCATTCCGATCGCCCGTCTTTCAGATGAGGGATCCGGATGACACATTTTGGGGATTCGGGGCCCGAAAGCCAACGGCTTTCTGACCGGAGGCTGTCGTTTTCCCGTTTGACTTTGAATGTGGTTTTCCGTAATTTCACTGAGAACAGCCTCGCATGCGCGCTCTCAACCGGGGATTCCAGATGCCGATACTTCTGACCATCGACCTGATACTGCTGTTCGCTTCCTTCATCGTTTCCGCCTCGTTCAACATCATCATTTTCGGCGTCCGTCCGAGACACGCGCTCGGCCGGGTTTTCGGCATTTTCAACACCACCCTGCTCGGCTGGATACTCTGCGCCATCATGGTCCGCCTTTCCCTGATCCTCGGACCGCGGTTTCCGGAGGCCGGTTTGTTTCAGCACTCCGGATTCTGGCTCAACCTCACCAGCGTGCCCCTCGGACTGATGTGCGTGCTTTCCCTGGAATTGACCGTGCGTTTCCTGGACCGCCGGAACCGAGCCTCGCGCGCGGCCCTGGCCGCCGGTCTCGCGCTGAACGCGGGTGTCCTCGTTCTGTCGCTGAGCGGACGGCTCATGTCCGCCCCTCAGCTCACATCAACCGGCACGTTCTCCCGCGAATTGACCGTTTTCGGATTCGCGGGAGCGTGCATCGGTTCCCTTTACATGATCTGGGCGCTCCTCCTGTTCCGCAGGGACGGCCGGCGGAACCAGGAGCGTTTTCTGCCCATGGCCATGGGTCTTCTCTGGATCGGTTTCCTGACGAGCGCGCTTCTCGCCCGGCCTTCCGTGGTCATGCCCCTGACCAACATGATCAGCGTCCTCATCCTGGGCTACGCCGTGCTCAACCGCCAGCTCTTCAATCCCCTGAAGGAGCACAACCTCCTCCTGCAGAAGGAGATCCGGTCGCGGATCCGCACCGAGGAGTCGCTCAAGACGTCCCTGCAGGAAAAGGAGCTCCTGCTCAAGGAAGTCAATCACCGCGTGAAAAACAATCTGCAGGTTGTGTCGAGCCTGCTCAGTCTCCAGATCAGCCGCGTCAAGGATCCGGCGACGGCCTCGGCGCTGCGTGAAAGCCAGGCCCGCATCCGGGCCATGAGCCTGGTCCACGAGATGCTCTATAAAACGCGCGATTTCAACCGGACCGATTTCTCGGAATACACCAAAGCCCTGATTCAGGATCTCATGCGCTCCTACGGAGCCCATGACGACCGCATCCGCTGCGAAGTGCACATCCGGAACATCGCCCTGCCCATCAACAAGGCCATTCCCTGCGGGCTCGTGGTCAACGAGCTGGTCTCGAATTCGCTGAAATACGCGTTCCCCCCCTCGTTCACGGGAAAGCCGGCCATCACGGTCCGCATGCGCAGGCTCGCTTCCGGCAGAACCGTGCTGACCGTCCGGGACAACGGTGTGGGCCTTCCCCGGGGATTCAACGCCGCCGGGAGGGACGACACGCTCGGAATGCGGCTGGTCACGCTTCTGGTCGAGGACCAGCTCAAGGGTAAGTTCACCGTCGAAAAGGCCAAAGGCGCCGCGTTCTGCGTCACGTTCCCGCCCTGATCCCTTCAGCCTCCCGGAGACGGCCGGACCGTTCCCGAGGCCGGATCCCGATCACGCGACAAGGAGTCCCCGCATGCCCGGAAGAGACGGCCTGAAGGCCGGAAAAGAGATCATCGAGGTGGGAAGGCGGATGTGGGTCAAGGGGTGGGTCGCTTCGAACGACGGAAACATCTCGGTCCGGCTGAAGGACGGGGGATTCCTCGCCACGGCCACGGGCGTCAGCAAGGGATTCCTGACCCCGGCCATGCTGGTGCGCCTGAACCGAGACGGCCGGCCCGCGCCGGGCCGGAACCGGCACCGTCCCTCCAGCGAGATCCGGATGCACATGGAAGTGTACCGCCGCAGGCCGGATATCGGCGCCGTGGTGCACGGCCATCCGCCGGTTGCCACGGCCTTCGCCGTGGCCGGAATCCCGCTGGATCAGAACATTCTCCCGGAAGCGATCCTGACGCTGGGGGCCGTTGAAGTGGCCCCGTACGGGACGCCTTCCACGGACGAGATCCCCGAAGCCATCGCCCCCCTGATCGAACGCTCGAACGTCGTGCTCCTGGCCAACCACGGCGCGCTGGCGTTCGGGCCGGATCTGCTCACCGCCTATCACCGCATGGAAACCCTGGAGCACACGGCAACCATCACGCACCTGGCCATGGGCCTCGGGCGCGTGAAAACCATTCCGAAGGCGCAGGTGAAGAAACTCATGGAATTGAGCGAAAAGCTGGGGATTCAGGGGAGGGTTACACTAAAGAGTTCAAAGTTCAAAGTTCAAGGTTCAAAGGATAAAAAAGGCTGAACCGTTCCCCCCTGTGTCTGCCGGCCATTGGCCTGTTTCGTTTCTCCTCACAAAACAGTTCAAAGTTCAAAGATAAAAAGGGACGGGCAAATTCTTCCAGGGAAGATCCGTTCCATGGCCTGTTACGTTTCTCTTCACTTTAAACTTTGAACTTTGAACTATCGTTCATCCCATTCCGTCCCCCCGCCCAATCCTGTCTCTTATACACATCTCCGAGC
>JAUCQC010000277.1 GCA_030372965.1 bacterium | reverse complement strand
GAGATGTGTATAAGAGACAGTCCCTGAACGGGAAACAGGCGGAGCGGAGCGGCTGAACGTGCCGTCGGGAACGGCCGGTCCAACGGACGGATCCGGCCTCCCCGGCCGGGAAACGTCCCGGGTCGGGAGCCGTTTTATTCCCGTGTCCGGCCCCGTGGCGAAACGGGCTTACGCGGGTTCCGCGGCCGCGGACAGCGCGGCAGCGGCGCATGTCCGGGACTGGTGGAAATCGGGATGGGATTTCTCCGGAATCCGGCCGCCCGCGGACGCGGCCGGGGAGATGATGCGGAAAAAGTCCGGTCTCGCCGACGTGTTCCGCCCGAACGCCCCCCAGCCCAAGCCCGAGAAGAATCCGGTGCGCTTCGATTTCATGCCCAGCGAGGTCCACGTGAGGGCGATGGCGTCGGTGTACCGGAAGGAAAACCCCACGCAGAAAGACCTGTACCTCGACCTGGATGCCGGCAGGCCCATGACCGCGGCGCTTTTCAACCGGGAACTGGATTTCCTGGTTTCAAAGGGCTTTCTGACGCGCAAGAAGATTTCCCCCGAAAATCCGCTGATGGTCGTCACGCCGATCGGCGCAGTGCCGGTCGAGATGAGCCGCCTGAACCGCCTCAACCCCGTGTACGAATACAAGGCCCAGGTGGACCGGTCCAGGCTCCTCGCGTACCTGCAGTCGCATCAGACGCGGCTCCGCGACAGGCTGGTTCACGCCGAAGCCGAAGATTCGGCGGCCGTGGCCCGCAGCCTGGCCGAGTGCGAGCGCAGCATGGCCGCGCTGGCGGAGGAATGAGCGCGGAACGGGATTTGGGGCAGCCCGGGTCATCGCACTGTCCCTGTCAGGAGACGGGGTTGTCCAAAAAGTCGAATTTCATCAATTCCCGCTCGCCGAGCGGAGTCGAGGCGAGCTGTAAATCCGTCACTTAGCGCCCTTCGACGGAGTTTGCCCTCGACTTGATCGAGGGCTCAGGGCGCGGGTGAATCGACTTTTTGGACAACCCCGTGGTCTGATTTCTCCGGACACTCGTGACCGGACCCGTTTGTCCGCGGCCCGGGATCCCCTCACCGCGTCATCTTCACCCGCCGTATCGTCCCGTCCTTCCGGTAGGTCAGCCTTTCCATGCACACGCGGCGTTCGTACCAGCTCGGCCCCTGCACGTGGTAGAACAGAAACCATTCTCCCCGGAACGGGGCGATGGAGCCGTGCACGTTCCGGGACCGGTTGTCGATGACGAGCCCGCGGCGGACGAACGGTCCGAGCGGTGAGTCCGAGGTCGCGTATTCCATCCGGTTCTTCAGCTCCCCGTCGCCCTTCAGCGAGCAGTACGAGAGATAATACACGCCTTCCCGCTTGTGCATCCACAACCCCTCGTGAAAGTCCCGCACCGCCAGCGGCAGAATGGGGCCGTCGAGCGAGACCATGTCGTCCTTCAGACGGACAACCCGGGCTTCATTCTGGCCGAAGTACAGGTAGGGCCGGCCGTCGTCGTCGATGAACACGGCCGGATCCATGACGCGCGTGCCGGCTTCGCCCCTTCCGATCAGGGGACGTCCCAGCGCGTCGCGGAAAGGGCCCTCTGGACGGTCCGCGACCGCCACGCCGATCTGGTCGTCGGCGGGGAAATAGAAATAATAACGGCCGTTTCTGCGCGCGCAGTCCGGCGCCCAGGCCCATTTGTCCGCCCAGGAAATGTCCTTGAGGGAAAAAATGACGCCGTGATCGGTCCAGTGAACCAGATCCGCGGACGAGAAACAGTGCCAATCCACCATGTCCCATCCGGTGCTGCCGGGAAGGTCGTGGGACGGGTAGATCCACATCCGGCCGTCCCATTCGCGGGCCGAGGGATCAGCGTGGAAATCGGGGAGAATGGGATTGCGCGCCCGCGGGCCTGCTCCGGCCGCGGCCGAGAATGCGACCGCGACCGCGATTGAAAGAAGCGGCGGATGGACAGGATTCATGACGCGTCCCCTTCGGTGGAATCCGTTTCAGCGGACAGCGAGGCCGGGGTCAGGTACTTTCCGGAAACCTGCTGAGCCGCGATTCGGGCCGCGTGCGTCAGCGACTCCCGTTCCGTCCAGCCTTCATGATGCCGGCCGGCGAGGTAGGCGGCGAAGAACACGTCGCCCGCGCCCGTGGGGTCCTCGACCCGCCCGGGCGGAACCGGATCGGGCGCGTAATCGATGACGCGGCCTTTCCGGTCGATCAGCCGTCCGCCCCTGGCCCCGGCCGTGAGGAGCAGTTCGCCGAAACCCAGCCGCGACCGGAGACCGGCCGTGTCCGATCCGAAATGCGCGAGGATGAGCTCCCATTCCGTTTCGTCGGCCTTGACCGCGTCCGCGGCGGCCAGCGCCGTTTCGAGCCGGTCCGAGACGCTGGGCACGATGCGTTTGCCCTCCGCGCGGCGCGCGTACCCCTGAACGTCCAGCGATACGAAGTACCGGCCGGACCCGGCAAGGGACAGGGTGTCCGGATGGATGTCGTCCGGATGCAGGGGCCCCAGATGCACGTGCCGGATGGTGGTCCGTTCCGCCAGCCAGGCGCAGCACCGGATGGGATCCGCGGCGGACGGCATTTCCTGCGCGCGGCCGGCGCCGGTTTCGCGGTTGATGAAACGGGTGGTGGCGCGGGTCGGACCGTTCGTCCAGAGCAGATCCTCGTCCGGGAAGAGCCGGAAGAGCGGAATGTCTTCCGTCGCGACATTGGCGGCCACCGCGGTGCCGAGTCCGTGCCTGCGGAACGTCACCCCCGCGTACGTCGCCACGCCGCCTATTTTTTTCCGGATTCTGCCGCCGAAGTCGATCACGTCGATCGTGGCGGAGCCGATGACTATGACGACGGGCGCGTCCATGGGTTCGATCGGGCTTGCCGTCAGCGGCCGTCAGTTCGAGACCGCGGGCATCTTGCGGACGAATTCCTTGCTGCGGAGCTGGTTCACCATGAAGATGGCGAGATCGAGGCGGGTGATGGTCCGGTGCTTCGGACGCTTGAGAGAGATTTCATAGCGGCCCTTGAGGGGCTCGTCGGTCAGCCGGGGCGGCCGCACGAGAATCCAGTCCAGGCCGCTGTCCGTAACTTCCGCCGCCTGTCGCCGCAGTTCCGCGGCGCGCCTCCGGGTCCAGAAGGGAATCCGGAAAAATCGAAGACGCGGCACGGAGCCGTTTCCCGGCAGGGAGGCCGAGGACAGGCAGACCAGGCGCCGAACGCGGTGCCTCCGCATCGCCTCCAGGATGCGGGCGGTTCCGTCGGAAAGCACGCGGTCCGTCCCGTCTCCGGACCCCGCGAGCGCGCAGAGCACCGCTTCCTGGCCCTTGACCGCCCGGTCCACGGCCCGGGGGTCGAGTACGTCCCCTTCCACGATGCGGAGCCGGCTGTAGTCCAACAGAAGGCGCGACTTGTCGCGGACGAAAACGGTGACCTGGTGGCGTCTGGAAAGGGCGACACGGATGAGATGATGACCGGTCCTGCCGGTGGCGCCGAAAACGACGACTTTCATCGGAAGCTCCCGCGCTGGAGAAAAGGATAAATCCTCCATGTCACCTGTCGGCGCGCCGGCATCTCCCGCGGCGCGGCGGCCGCCCTCCCGATGGAAAATGAGCCGTGGTGGACCGGCGCGGCGGTTCGTCACGGCCGGAAACGGGAGTCACCGGGGCGACGGCCGGCCGGGTCGGATGACCGTGACCAAAAAGCCGGGGGATCGATTATGAAGTATAAGAAGGATTCGGTACAATGTCAACCCAAATCCGGCAGGCGCGTGACGCGCCCCATCCGCCGGAAATCCGCGGTTTGAGGGATGTCCAGTCCGCGAACGGTTCCGCCCGTGGGGTTTCCGAATTCCCAAGGGCCGGGTGATGGCGTGTCCTGCGGATTCACGCCGGATTATCAGGCCGCGTGCCTCAGCCTGAGCGAATTCAGCACCACCGAGACCGAACTCAGCGACATGGCCAGGGCGGCCAGGGCCGGGTTCATCCGGATTCCGAAAACCGGGACCAGCAGGCCGGCGGCCACCGGTATGCCGATCGTATTGTATGCGAACGCCCAGAACAGGTTCTGGCGTATGATCCGGCGCGTCCGGGCCGACAGGCGGATGGTCTGTTGAACCGCCCGCAGTCCGCCCGCGATCAGCGTCACATCTGCGGCATCCGCGGCCGCATCCGCGCCGGAGCCCATGGCGATGCCGACGTCCGCGGTCGCGAGCGCGGGCGCGTCATTGATGCCGTCCCCGACCATGATCACCGTCGCGCCGCCGTCCTGAAGCCGCTTCACTTCCTCCGCCTTCCGGTCGGGCAGGACTTCAGCCAGGGTCTCATCCGCGCCGATGGCGCGCCCCACGGTCTCGGTGGTCCGACGGTTGTCTCCGGAGATCAGCACCGTCCGGACGCCGGCCGCGGCCAGGGCCGCCACGGACGCGGCGGCGTCGGGCTTCACGGGATCCGAAACCGCGATCGCGCCCGCGGGACGGCCGTCCACGGCCAGCGCCATCACGGTCATGCCCGATCCGGCCCACGCGTCCGTGGATTCCGCGAGAGGATCCGGATTCACACCCGCGTCCCGAAGGAGCCTGGGACTGCCGATCAGGATTCTGCGGCCGCCGATCGTCGCGGAGGCGCCGAGCCCGGGCAGGGCTTCGAAGGCCTCGACCGGAGACGGCCGTATCCCGCGGATTTCCGCCTCTTTTAAAACCGCGGCCGCGAGCGGGTGTTCGGACCGGCTCTCCACCGAGGCGGCTGTCCTCAGAACCTCCGTCTCATTCCATCCGGCCGCGGCGAATACGGCTGTCACCTTCGGCCGCCCCTCGGTGACGGTGCCGGTCTTGTCGAACACCACAACGTCCGCCCGTCCGGCGGTTTCGAGTATTTCCGCGTTGCGGATGAGTATGCCCTGACGCGCGGCCGCGCCCGACGCGACCGTGACCGCGGCGGGCGTGGCGATACCCATGGCGCAGGGGCAGGCGATGATCAGCACGGAGATGAACGCGGTCAGGCCGTCCGAAAACGGCCGTCCCGCGGCCAGCCACACCGCCAGCGTGACGGCGGCCGCGGCGATGACCGCGGGCACGAAGACGGACGCGATCCTGTCGGCCAGGCGCTGGACGGCCGGTTTGGAGGCCTGGGCCTCGCGGACCACGCGTATCATGCGGCCCAGCACGGTGTCCCGTCCGACCGCGGTAGCGGTCATCCGGAAACCGCCGGAGCCGTTGAGCGTGCCGCCGGTCACGCGATCACCGGCCGCTTTCGCCACAGGCAGGGATTCGCCGGTCATGAGCGACTCGTCGACGGAGGAGCGGCCGTCGAGAATCCGGCCGTCCACGGGCACGCGTTCTCCCGGCCGCACCACGACCGTGTCCCCGATCCGGACCCGGTCCGCGGGGGTGTCGGTCTCCAGCCCGTTGCGGATCACACGGGCCGTCGGTGGCCGCAGTCGGACCAGCCCGGTCATGGCCTCGGATGTCCGGCGGCGGGCGGCAGTCTCCAGGGTCCGGCCCAGCAGGACGAAGGTGATGATCATGGCCGCGGTGTCGAAATACAGCGGCGGCAGGCCGTCCCCCGAGGCGAACCATCCGGGGAAGACCAGCGCGAGAGTGGAGTAGACGTAGGCGGAACCCGTGCCGACCGCGACCAGCGTGTTCATGTCCGAAGTCCGCCGCCGGGCCGCGGCCCACGCGTCCCTGAAGAAACCGGATCCGACCCAGGCCAGAAGAACAGTCGTCAGGGCCCATGCCGCCGGACCGGACGCGGCATGGGGAAGCCGGTTCAGGAGCGGAAAAGAATGCCCCATGGAAAGCGCCATGATCAGGATCGAGAGAACCGCCCCAGCCGCGGTCCGGCGCTTCAGGATGAGGAGTTCCTCCCGTTTCCGCGTTTCGGACGCCTTTTCCGCCGATTCCGCGGAGAGCGCGGGATCCGGGCGGATCAGCTTGTACGGGCCCGAAGCGGACACGGCCTTTTCCAAAAGCCCGGTCTGCACGAGGTCCGCATCGACGGACACGGTGGCCTCCTCGACCGCGAGGTTGACGGCCGCGTCCGTAACGCCGGGCACGGCTTTCAGCGCCTGCTCGACACGGCGCACGCATGCCGCGCAATGCAGGCCTTCTATTCCGAATGTCCATTTTTCGTTCTGCATGGTGCTTCTCCGTTTCTCGGGCGGAATGTATCAGCGGGCGGCGGCGGTTACCAGCGCGGAAGTCGCCATTCCGGTGACGCGCGGGGTGATGCCCGTCCACCCGTGCATGGGAGCATCCCTGTAAAACGAAAGGCCCCGGGTTTGGTTCCCGGGGCCTTTTGTTTCAGTCCGCCTGAAAAACGGCAGGATGCGGGATGTTTGTCCTTACTTCTTCTCCTTGTTACCGCATTCCTTCTTCATCCCGGCCTTGCAGCCTTCTCCCTTGCCTTCGCCCTTTCCGCAGCATTCCTTCATCGCCGCCTTGCAGGAGTCGCCGCAGACATGGATTTTAGCCGCGAATTTCTCCGGATCCTTGTCGAACGCGGCCTTGCATTCCGCGCAGCCGAAGAACACTTTACTGCCCTTGTATTCGGAGAAGAACTCCTTACTCGCGGGCTTTCCGGACACGGGGCAGGTCATGGCCGCCTTGCAGCAGGCTTCAGCCATTTTGCCACAGCAGGCGTTGTCGCCCTTTTTCTCGCAGTGCATGGCCGTCTTCGCGGAATCGCAGGGGGATTTGACCGGGGAATCCTGCGAAAATACGGCGCCAGCGGTGAATGCGGATACGAGAGCCATGGCAAAAAACAGGCTCAATCCCTTGTTTTTCATGCTGTTTTGACTCCTTTTTTTATAAATTTAGGAACATTCCTGGAGTTTGACTGTTCAACTCAAACGATCCGGGAAACATAAAGGTTCCCGGTTTTCCGGGATCTTGCATTATTGGCGTTTTATGTCTACATTTATCGTATGGACATAACCCCTGGAAAGGCGGGGAAGCACTTGTCGCAAAATCGGCCTTCGCGAATCGGTTTTTTACTGATCTGCCTGTCTTTCGCTGGACCCGGCTTCGGCCGTGACTGGAATTCCCCGGTCCAGATTCACGGCAGGACACCTTCTTCCCTCCGTTTCGTCGTGATCGGCGACCGGACGGGTTCCGGGCCGGATTCATGGGGAGTCCTGGACCGCGCCATCGCGGAAACGAACCGGTTGAAACCTGATTTTGCCGTGCACATCGGGGACCTGATCTCAGGCGGATCATCGGCTTCGATTCTGAAAACGCAATGGGATGAGGCCTTGCGGCATCTCGATTCGCTCCGGGTGCCGCTCTTTCTCGTGCCGGGGAATCACGACATCTCCAATCCCGCGGGCCGCGCGGCCTGGGTCGAACGGTTCGGCGTCACGCGGCAGGCATTCGATTTTGCGGGAAGCCGGTTCATCCTGCTCGACACGGAATCCGAGGCCCCGTCCGGCAGGGGCGGGCTCGGGCCCCAACAGACCGCTTTTCTCAGAAAGGCGGCCCGGTCCGGACCGCAGGCGGGTCCGGTTTTCATTTTCATGCACAGGCCCGCCTGGATACTCGACGGCGCCCTGAAAACCGAATGGGAGTCGGCCAGGCCGGATTCCGGATCCGCGCCGGTTCTGGTTTTTTCGGGACATCTCCACATTCTGGCGGCCGAGAAACGCGGCGGCATCCGGTATTTTTCGGTGGGACCGACCGGTGGAAACCTCCGTCTGACGCCGAACCCCGGCCTGGGACTGCTTCAGCACATCACGGCGGTGTCCTTTCAGGGCAACGAGATCCGTGTGGAATTCATCGATTCGGGCCGCCGCCTGCCGGAGGCCGCTGCCTTCGAGGCGGCCGAGCGCGGATTGAAGACGCTCCTGCTGCTGCGGCAGGGACGGGGGGAATGGTGACGCCGCGGCATCCGGTCCCTGAAAAAAGGCTTGAACTGGTCGCCGGAAAAACTTATCTTGTTTCAAACAATGACTTGCCGAGCCGGCCGCGGACATGATGGAACAGCTGAAACTGTATGAAAAGCCCGAACTGAAGAGACCCTGCCTGGTGGCGGCCTGGCCGGGCATGGGCAATGTCGCGCTGACGGCCGTCCATTATCTCAAGGACAAGCTGGGCGCCACGCCGCTCGGCGAACTGACCTCCACCGAGTATTTCGCGCCCACCGGCGCCGTCGTCGCGAAGCAGGTGATCCTCCCGCCCGAGCGACCGGACAATCAATTCTACTATTATTCCTCCCCGGCGTGCCGCAATGACATCCTCTTCTTCATCGGAAGCATCCAGCCCGTTCCGCACCGGGAATACGAATTCGCGCTGGAGCTCCTCAAAATCGCCAAGATGTGGGGCGTCTCCCTGGTGCTGACCACGGCGGCCGCGCCCTCGGACATGAGTTATCAGGATTCGCCGCGCGTGTTCGCGGCGCCGAACGACCCCGAACTCCTCAAGAAGCTCATGGAATACAAGGTCCATTTCATGGGAGAGGGCAACATCGCGGGCCTGAACGGGCTCCTCGTGAGCGCCGCGCGCGGCATGAACATCGACGGCATCTGCCTGCTGGGAGAGATTCCGTTCTTCACCGCCCAGATCGAGTTTCCCAAGGCCGCGCTGAAGGTGCTCGATATACTGACCAAACTGCTCGGTGTGCGGGTCGACCTTCTCGACCTGGAACTGCTGGCCGCGGAGAAGGAGAAGGAAATCGCGCCGCTGGCCCAGATTCTTTCGCGGGGCGCCTCGGCCGCCCCGGAAACGGAAAAGGAAAGCGCCGCGGAGGAGAAGGCGGTTCCCGCGGACGCCGATAAGGAAGTGCCCCGGGCGGTCCGGATGAAGATTGAAAAGATGTTCCGGGATGCCGAGAACGACGGAAATTACAAGGTCAAGATGCAGCTCAAGGAAGAGCTGGACCGCTGGGGGCTATTCGACGCGTACCAGGACCGCTTTCTGGACCTGTTCCGCAGGATCTGATCCGGCCCGTCCGTCCCGCCGTTTCCGAGACCCGCCGGCGCCCATCCCGCTTCAGCCCTCCTTCACGTTCCGCCGGCCCGACGGCCCGGCCGCTCCTGATTCCGCCCCCTTTCCCAAACGGGAGGTCCCACATGCGAAAAACGGCGATTCTCGTTCCCTGTTCCGCGGCGGTGCTCCTCGGATGCGCCCCGTCCGGCCCCAAAGTGGAGATCGGGGGCTACACCTTCGAGCATGCCGGAAAGGAATACCGGATCGAAAGCGTCACGCCGAGTTACTCCGAGGGCTACAACCTCCTCACCCGGCGGGAGGGCGACCGGCTCCTGTTCAAGGCCATCGACAAGGAACAGGACGGCCAGTTGGACGAGCTGACCCTGGGCGACATGACCCTGGACGAGGCGCGGGAAGTCTACCGCGAGGGCATACTCGAGGGGGAACGCCGGGGCTATCTGAAAAAACGGACCTTCGCGCGTGAATACCGCGCCTCCGACTCGTTTTATGATTACGAACTGGCGACCTACATTCTGGCCACCGGGGAGATCTACAACAAGCTCACCCTGATGAAAAAACAGGCCTTTCTGGAGGCTTCCGTGGTCATCGACCAGGACGCGGACGGACAGATCGACCGGGTCGAGAAGGGATTCGGAACCGTGTCCGAATACCAGCGGCTCTACAGCAACCTGCTGGACAGGGGATTGCGGGAGCAGAAGGTCGGCCTCAAGGAGAAACGGTACATCGTCATTCTCTGAAAGAGGGGGGCGTCATGAAACCCATCCGGGTCGCGGTTTTTTCCGCATGGGCGGCCGCTGCCATGGCAGCCGGACCCGACACGTTCCTCGCGGTTCACTGCGAACCCACCCACACCTACCTGTATCCCGCCCTGGTGCGGCTCGTCGCTTTGGCGGACTCCTTCGAAGCCAAACTCACCATCGAATTCAATCCCCAATGGGCGGACACTATTCTGCCCGATGCCGGGCTCCTGGCGCAGTTGCGGGGGTGGCAGGCCTCCGGACACGAAATAGCCGCCCATCACCACGGCGTTTCTTACGGCGTGCGGGGATGGGACGGTTTCACGGACCGGCCGCCGTCGGATTATCCGGCTCCATTCCGGTACCGGGGGGACATGGCGGCCTATACGGCGCTCCTCGACAGTCTGGCGGGGGATTCGCTCCTGCTCACCTGCTGCGCGCCGGACTCGCTGGACTGGCCGGACGCGATCCCCTTTCGGACGGAAGGCCACAACATGAGCGAATGCACGGCGGGATTTTCATTCCACACCTTCGACGGCCGGGAGGTGATTCAGCTGCAGCATGGCCTGATGAACACAGAATCCAGGCTGGACAGCGCCAAGGCCTTGTACAATCTCGCCCTTCCGTCCGACATCTGCGGGATCAACCTGCACGAGAAGGATTTCAACGAGCATCCGTCAAACCTCAGGTCATGGCTGGAATTTCTCCAGATCAGGCGGAAGACGGTCAAAACCGTGAGTGCCCTCATGCGGGAGAGGGGATACGCGGCGGGCGCGGAAAGCCGTCCATCCGTCCATCGGCCCGCCGGATTTCTGCTGTCGCCGGTTTTCCCGAATCCGTTCAACTCCGAAGCGGTGATCCGGTTTCAAGCTCCGGACGCGGGGCGTTTCAGGATAGACGCGATCGATGTCTCGGGCCGGACCGTGCGGCTGATCGCGGACGGCTTCTTTCCTGCAGGGACACATGAGGTTCGCTGGTGCGGCGGGGACTGGCCGGCAGGTGTTTACTGTGTGCGGATTGCGGGGGACGGATCAATCGGGACGCGGAAGGCCGTGCTGTTGAAGTGAGGAGTTCAAAGTTCAAGATTTAAAGTTCAAAGGCGGCTGTTCCAGGTTTGAGTTCCGTGTTCCGGGTTGAGCAGCCCACGGCTTCATCTGTGGGTAATGATGACAGAGATGCTGGAATACACCCTATAGAATTTCATATTGATGCGTTGCCGCCTGGTCCATATTCCGGAGTATGAGTTACATTTTTTCTTTGAACTTTGAACTGTGAACTTGAATGGATACGGTTTATATCCAAAACAGGAGGGTTTCGCCTATGTCCGTCGCAAAGATATCCGAGATCAGCGCCACGTCGAGCGTGAGCTTCGACGACGCGATCAGGCAGGGCATCGCCCGCGCGAACAAGACGCTCCGGAACGTGAAGAGCGTGTGGGTCAAGGAACAGCACGTCCGGGTCGAGAAGGGCGCCATCGCGGAGTACCAGGTCAACATGATGGTCACCTTCGTGCTGGACGACTGACGCGGCGTCCCCGGCAGGGAATCCGTCGTCCAGGAATGTCAAAGAAGGGAACCTTCTCTCGGAAGGTTCCCTTCTTTGTTTTGGCAGCGGGAAACGCAACAAGTGCCCGGCGCCTCAAAGGCGCCGGGCGCTTGTTTTAACTCCCGGGACTAATATTTAAAACTGCTCCCCCCGATGAATTCCCGCAGGATGGACGTCCGGGGAACCTCGTCCGCCGGAATCGCGGTGAAGGACAGGAGCAGTCCGAGCAGGCGGCAGGCTTCCGGGTAATCCGGATGTTCCTTCGGAATGGCGGACAGCAGCGGCTCCGCGAAGACCCGGAGAACGCCCGGCTCGTACAGCAGGGCCGAATTGAAAACGGCATCCGCGTTTTCCTGGAACGGAAAGATGTACCGGTCCTCGCCCCGTCGGACGAGGGGCCACGCGGACAGCGAATCCGCGGCCGTGTGGTTTCGGAACTGCGCGTCGCGGACCATGCGCCGGATGAAACGGATGTCGCTGGTCGAGACCCGCAGCCGGTCCGTGAGGTTGAGCTGGGTGAGCGCGCTGTCGTATATCCGGTAGATTTTCTTCGGGGGCAGGCCGGCCGACACGGCGTCGTTCATCCCGTGCAGGCCTTCCATCAGCACCGGCTGTTCCGGTTCGAGCCGGGTCTCGGGGCCGTCCGTCTGCCTGCCGGTGATGAAATCGTAACGGGGCAGGCGGACCGTCCGGCCTTCCAGCAGGCCGGCCAGGTCCGCGCAGAGACGCGGGACGTCCAGCGCGTTGATGGATTCGTAATCGGGCCGGCCGTCCTCTCCGGGCGGCGTCCGGTCGCGGTTCAGGAAATAATCGTCCATCGAGATCATCAGGGGCCGGAGTCCGTTGACGCGGAGCTGAATGTTGAGCCGCTTGGTGAAAGTGGTCTTGCCCGAAGAGGAGGGGCCCGCGATGAACACGATCCGTTTGCGGCCCTGGTGGATGCGGTCGGCCAGGAATCCGATCTTTTTCTCGTGCAGGCTTTCCGCGATCTTGATGAGATCCGACAGGCCCCCGTCCGCGGCGATCCGGTTCAGGTCGCGGGCCGTCTCGACCCCTTGAATGGCTTCCCACTCGCCGAATTCCTGAAACACCCGGAACAGCCTGCGGTCGGGAACAAAAGGCGGAAGCGGTTCCCGGCCTTCGCCGTCCGGAAAGCGCAGGACCATCCCCTTTTTCCACGGGACGAGGTCGAATACGCCTGCCGCCGATGTCTCGTGCAGCAGGGGCGTGCCGAGGTATTCCGTCACGCCGCCGCATCGGTACAGAACGGCCGGTCCGGCGCCCGGAGCCGGATGCCAGGCGGCCGTCTCGCCCCGCTGTTCCAGGAACGCGTCCAGCTCGGCGGCCGTCAGGACCGCCGGTTCCACCGGTTCCGCGTTCGAGATGATTTCCGCCATCCGGCTCCGGATCCGGCGCACCGTCCACCGCTGGAACAGAGGCGCGGGCTTGAGTTCACAGTACAGTCCGCGGCCGCGGCCGATGGAGTGGTCGACCACGAGCCGCCGGCCCGTCGCACGCTCCGCCACGGCCCGCGTCAATATGAGAATGAGCGTCGCCTGGCGGGCCAGCCGTCCGGCGGGGGAATCGAGAGGGACCCAGTCGATTCTGCAGTCCGAGTCGACGGTTTCATTCAGGCTCCTCAGTGAGTGGTCGACTTTTGCCAGGGCGACGCTGAAAGAACGGTCGGGCTGGAAATAGGCCAACACCTCGGTCAGCCGCGCGGGTTTCAGAAAGACGCCGGCTGTGCCGTCCGCGGTCACCACTCTGAACGTGTTTTCCTTTGCCATGATTTTCATGATCCTTCCTGTTGCGAAAATCCGGCCACGTTTCCGGCCGGCGCTCCCGGGTAAAGTAATGAATGGTTTTCAGACGATCAAGAGGAAAGGGTGCGGCTGATTGGACGGAAACAGGGCATGGGAATGGAAAACCGCCATTGTCGCGGGTCGGGGTCGCGGCCGTCGGGATCCATGAGGCCGGGCGGCCGGTTTCCGGCCTTGATAAAATTATGGAAAACAGGATTTTCCCGGGGTGCTTTGGACTGTCGGCGGGGTTTTCAAAAGACTGCAAATGGCATGGGAATTGCTGTTTTTACATCAAACGAAAAACCGAGGCCCGCCATGTTCAGGAGACAGCACATCCGGCTCATCTGTGAACGACTGACGACCGAGACAGCGGAACCGTTTCAGATCAAGAGCGGCGGCGATTCGGAGGACCATCCCATCCGGGTGATTGAAATCCGGAACATCGACGGCGTTCCGCTTTTCCCGTTTTACAAGCCCTCGGGCGAGAGAGCCTGAGCCGGACCATGTCCAGCCGCGCCAGACACCGAATGGAGTTCGGATTCGCCGGCATCGCGGCCGCGGGGCTGTTCGTCCTGCTGCGCGTCAATCTGGCCGCCGAGAGGGCGGATCTGGACGCGATTCACTGCTACGGGGGCCGCCTGTCGGCGTCGGACCGTTCCGCCCTCGAATCGCTGAACAGTGATCTTCACCACGCGTCGGACGTCGAGGACATCGACAGCCGTGGAATACGGATACGCCGCAGGTCCGGGGAAATCCGGGAATACCGCCTGACCGGCGAAACCCTCCGGATGGACGGCGAGCCCGTGCTCCGCGGCATCCGGTCTTTTCATTTTGAATACCGTGACTGCGCGGGGGGCCTTCTGACGCTTCGCAGTCAGAATCTGGGTCATGTCCGGTCCGTGGGGTACGTGATCCGGATGGAATCCCGAGGGTCGGAGATTACGGTGAGGTCCGGAAGCGAGATGCCGTTTCACGCACCGCATGAAGAATACGCGATCCACTGGGGTGGCGCGGCCGACTAGGAGGCTGCCGCGTCCGCTGGTTTTCACCTCTTCATCAATGCCTCCTTTTGCCGGCGCCCCGCGAAAGCGGGGCGCTTTTTTTTGCCTTGACCCTTGACTATTTATTCTTTAAGTTATCAGGATTCATCCCATTTCTTTTCCTCCGGAGGAATGTTCCATGCTGATCCGTTCCTTCCTGAGCGCCGGACTGGCGGCTGTTCTTGCGGCGGGCCAGACATCCGGTCCTTCCGTCCGTCTCCTGACGCCCGAAACGATCCGGTTCGGACGCGTGGCCGAAGGCCAGCCGGTCACCGGCGTGATCCGCTTCGCCAACACCGGCAAAGCGCCGCTCCAGATCGAACGCGTGCAGGCCAGCTGCGGATGCACGGCCACGCAGTCCGAGAAGACGCGGATCGATCCCGGCGATTCGACCACGATCCGGTTCTCCATCCGCACACAGGGGTTCCGCGGCGTCATCCGCAAATCCATCACCGTGTACTTCGCCTCCCCGGAGGCCAGCCCCCTTCAAACGATAATCGAAGGGACGGTATTCGCGGAAATCGAGGTCTCGCCCAGCTTCATCGACTTTCAGTCCGTCCCCCTTGCGCCGGACACCCTGTACAAGGAACTGATTCTGATCCAGAATTCATCTGAAAAGCCCCTGCAGATCAAATCCGTCCGGGTCACCAGCAAGTACCTGACCGTCACCCCGGCATCGGCGACGATCGCGCCGGGCCGGTCCCTGACGCTGCGCGTCAGCCTTCGGCCCGAGAAGGAGATCACGGAGGACGCGGATCTGTGGATCGAAACCGATTCGGCAATGAAGCCGAAGATGAGCGTGCCCGTTTTCATCCACGTGAGCCGCACGGCCAAGCCGGCGCCGCAGATCGGGAAAGACGGCCGGTGATGAGCCGGTTCAGGCGCGCGGTCCTGCTCTCGCTGGCGGCGCTGGCCGCGGGGTTGATCGTCAATCAATTCCACCCGGAGGGCATTCCGGGACGCATGACCCGGGCCCTGTTCATGAGCGGCCGGCCGTTCCGGCGCGTCAGCCCGGATTCAGCCATGGCCGCGCATCAGCGGGGCGCCGCGGTCTTTGTGGACATCCGCGATCCGCGGGAATTCCGGGCGGGCCGCATCCCGGGCGCGGAGAATCATCCGATCCAGCCGTTCTTCCGTGATTTTGCGGCGTTCCAAAAATCCCATCCGGTCGACACCGCCTACATCTTCTACTGTTTCGAACCGGCCTGCAGGGAAGGCCGCGCCATGCTGGCCTGGATGCGGCGGGCCGGATACCGCCGCGTCGCCTGGATGTACGGCGGATTGTCCGAATGGACGCAGAACCGGTGGCCGGTCGAAACCGGGGAGCCGAACCCATGACCCGCGGCCGGTCGGCCGCGGTCCTCATCCTGAGGTTCGCGTTCGCCGTCATTCTGGGATGGGCGTCGATCGACAAGATCCTCCATCCCTGGGCGTTCAGCCAGGACATCGTGAATTACCGGGTGATCGGCGACGGCCTGTCCGCCGTGGCCGCGATCTGGCTGCCCTACCTGGAGCTGTTCACGGCCGTCTGTCTTCTGGCCGGCCTCTGGCTGGACGGCGCGGTTCTGGTCAACGCCGGGTTGATGTGGCTCTTTCTGATCCTCGTGCTCCAGGCTTTCTTTCGAAGGCTCGACATCCACTGCGGGTGCTTCACGGTGAAGGGGGAGTCCGTGATCGGGCCGCTCAAGATCGCGGAGAACGCGGCGTTCGCGGCCGGAAGCCTGGCCCTGCTTCTGCTGGAAGCCGGTTTGAAGAACCGGCGCGTCAAAAACAGGCCGTGAGAACGGCCGTTCACTCACCATCAGTCCCGGAGGTCACGATGAACCGTCTCAAAGGATCCGTGGGGGGAACGGGAATCCGCTCCCTGGCATTCTGTTCCCTGTTTCTCGCGGGCTGCGCGGGGCAGAAATCTTTCTGGGGCGACCCGTCGTCCGGCCTGATCCTGCGGTACAGGACCCCCGGGACCGCGCTGCGGTATGAGAGTTCCTCGAAAATGCAGCAGCAGATGACGTTCGGCGAACAGCCCTTTCAGATCGACGCGGATTCGCGGAGCGTGGTCACGATGAAACCGGCCGCGGGAAACCCGGTCGCGCTGCAGGTCACCATCGATTCCACCACGATGAAATCGGCCTCCCCGATGGGCGACATGTCCCCGGACCTGAGCGGTCTGACGGGTAGGCCTTTCGGCATGACGCTGAGCGTACTGGGCAAGGAGACCCTGGCGCCTGAAGCCGCTTCCATTCAGGTCGATCTCGGACAGATGGGCGGCAAGCGGGGCGTTCAGGCCGATTTCGCGGACTTTTTCGAGAATCTGCCGGCCG
The DNA here is from genome assembly GCA_030372965.1 of bacterium. Taxonomy (GTDB): domain Bacteria; phylum Zhuqueibacterota; class QNDG01; order QNDG01; family DTFT01; genus JAFGAX01. Next base: position 1,662 of record JAUCQC010000277.1, on the reverse strand, counting down.
TCCCGGTGCGCGTCGGAGAGTCGTGGAACTCGATGGACACGGTGACGGTGGAGCAGGGCGGGATGAACATCGTCATGGTCGTCGAAAGCAGGAGCACCCTGACCGGATTGGAGAAAGTGCGGGATCTCGAATGCTGCCGCATCGCGGTCGAGTCGAAGGGCAAGATGAGCGGATCCGGGGAACAAATGGGCGCCAAGCTCTCCATGACGGGAGACATTCAGAGCAAAGGAACCTGGGCGTTCGCGTATAAAAAAGGCCTGATGGCGGAATCGTCGGTGGAGACCACGACTGAAAGCACGGTCGAGATCAGCGGCCCGGAAGACATGACCATGCCGATGAAAACCAGTGTGAAAACCCTGAAAATACTGAAGAACTAGCCGGGATCAGGGAAATCGTCCGAACCGTGCCGGTTCCTGTCCAGAACAAGGTAATTTAATTCCCTTGACTGGAAAATCTTTTTTTTATATATTCATCTGGTCATTGGTTTTATTCGTTTTAACCGGTAAAATGGCTTACCTCTACCAGAGACAATTTCTCATGGGCATGCGGGGGCAGACCGGGTTTTCAAAACCGTACTGACCGGACGGGCGGGGCCTTCCACGCAAGAAAACCCACGAATCGAGTCGTGGGTTTTTTTTTGGAGATTTTACCGGCGGCGAGCTTCAATCCGGGGACGTATCGGAACCCGGGATCCGGCCCGGGCGACACGACCCCTGACAGGGACCGGATGCGGCGGCACCATTTTGAATACAAAGAGACCATCGTCACGCTGATCTGCGATCCGGCTTTTTTCGCCGAAGGGGAGAAGTCGCTCCTGCGGTCGAGGGACCGCCTCGAGGCCTATATCGCCTCGGATCCGGAATACCGCGAGACGCACCACCCGTACTCGCCGCGGCCGGACGCGGACATCCTGGTCCGGCGCATGGCCGACGCGTCCGCCCGGGCCGGCGTCGGTCCCATGGCCTCGGTCGCGGGCGCGCTGGCCGACGCCTGCCTGGAGGATCTTCTGGCCGCGGGCGCGGAAGAGGCGGTTGTCGACAACGGCGGGGACATCGCGCTATTCATACGCAGGCCGGTACGCGTGGGCCTGTACGCCGGGGCGTCTCCGCTCACCGGACTCGCCTTCAATGTCGCGCCGCGGCCCGGCGCGTTCGGCATCTGCACCTCGTCGGGCACCGTGGGCCCGTCGTTCAGTTACGGACAGGCGGACGCGGCCGTGGTGATAGCCGCGAAAGCGGCTCTGGCCGAAGCGGCCGCGACCGCCCTCGGGAACCGGGTCCGGTCGGCCGCGGATCTTGAAACCTGTTTCGATTTCCTGCGGGCGATCGACGCGGTCGAGGCCGGCCTCGTGATTCTGGGGGACCGGATGGGGATGTGGGGCGATCTGCCGCCATTGGACCGGTCGGAGATTGATCCGGAGCTCGTGACCCGCGGAAGGCGGGGGGTGTGAGCCGGACCGGGGATCGATCTCCGTCCGATAGCGAGTTCAACCGCATCACATGAGGATCTATGGGTGTCACTGTCATGAAATTTGGGGGATCCTCCCTGAAGGATCCGGCTTCCCTGATGGAAATCGCGGACATCATCCGCAAGAACAGCTTTTCCATGCGCGTGGTCGTGCCTGTCTCTTATACACATCTGACGCTGCCGACGAGTTCCGAA
>JAUCQC010000276.1 GCA_030372965.1 bacterium | reverse complement strand
AGCGGAAAACGCCGCCCCGGACGACGCGACGCGAGAGACGGTGAGGGCCGCCATCAGGGAGATCACGGCCGCAGCATTCGCCCGGGACGGCGCGGAGACAGACCGCTTTGTCGAAGCGTACATGAAGGACGGCATCGGTCCCGATGAATGGAAGGGCATCACCGTTGAGCTCGGGCTGGGACGCATCATGGAAGACGGGCCCCGCTTCCGCGAACAGAGCCGCATGGCGGTCCTGGATTCCGCGCTGCGCGAAATGGCGGGCCGGAACAACCGTGCCAACAACGTCGAGCTGGGCGCGCTTATATCGCGGACCGCGCGGAGTATCATCAACGGATGCCCCGTTCAGCCCCCGGCGGACGGCCGGTCTATTCTTGAAAAAACCCGCACCTGGAAAAATATACGATCCGCGCTGGAGAAAGACCTGGCCTCATGCGCGTCGATCATCTCGCTTCTGCCCGGAAACCCGGCCTCTCTCGATCAGGTCCACACTCTTTATAAAAATCCCGATATGCTTGAAGCCGCCTTTACCGTTTCTCTGAATGACGCTGTTCGCGGCGTTACTGCCGGGAATAAAAGCTCCGGCGAAAAGCGTCCAGCCGGCTTCGCCCTGGAAATACCGCCGGTCACCGGCTACCGGGCCGCGCTCGACGAGATGCATAAAATGAGAAAGGCGCTGGTGCTGTCGGTCACCGGAAGGGAGGACCGGCAGTTCTTCGATGATCTGAAGAAAAGGTTCGACGCGGTCATCGCCCGCCATACGGCCGGGACGAAACAGCACTTTTTTCGCGAGGAGGAAAAGCTGCGGCGGCGCGCCGAGGGAGCTCCGGCCGCCTTCAACGAGCGGGAATTCCATGCGGCAAAGCTCATGTTTGGAAGCATCATCTCGCTTCTCGACGAATGCGGGAATAAGTCTGTCGCGCTCGTTTCCCTCGTATCGTCGTCAAAAAAAATCGCCAGCGGCGAAATCGTCGCCCTGTCCCGGCACCGCGCGCGGCGGGACCGGGAATACCTGGAGCACCTGGCCGGGCTCGTTTCGGAGTGCGCGGGCCTGCCCGCAACGCACGACCCGGAAAGCGTGAAGCGGTTTACCGCCGCATGCGACAGAACCGCATCCCTGTTCGCCTTTGCCGGAGCGCTGCCCGCACCGGATACGCTGCGCCGTCCCTTCCTCACGCGTCAGGACGGAATCATCATGAAGGAGCTCGCCGCCGGGCACACTGCGGCGGTGCGGACACTGAAAGGGGGCATAAGCGCCGCGCGCGGCCGGCTCCTGAGGGAAACCGCCTCCCTGTCTCTTATACACATCTCCGAGCCCACGAG
>JAUCQC010000275.1 GCA_030372965.1 bacterium | reverse complement strand
CGACCCCATCCCGTACTACGGGATGGGGTCGTCGCGTTTTGGTCCGAACAATCGTTCCCGATTCCTGGTTTCCCCCGGATCTCCGGGGCAAACCGTCCTGCATACCCTGCTTGCTTGTCGTGAAATCGTCAGTTTAGCACGGCTTCTATAATCTCTAAATGCAGGGAGGGAGGCGCCTGGGGAGATACGGGCTTTTTTCATGACGTGGCCTGATCGGATCGTTCTCGATTCCTGCCTCGGCCCGGATCTCCGGGCGGAGGCGTCCCGCTTACCCACGGCTGAAGCTGTGCGCTGAGCCGATGTGCGACGCACTTGACAAGTGCGTCGCACATGAACTCACGGCTCCCTGAAGTTCCATCTCGCGATATCGCTCGAAGGGTCGAATTTGACCAATGACGGCGTGCTCGCGCCGACCGCGGTCAATGCCAGGGGTTCCGGATGGCCCGGAACGGCCTTGGGCATGATGCGGTACGTGCCGTCGGTCAGCTGGTCGATGCGCCACAGTTGTTCCGGGGCGCCGGTGAAAGCCGGAACCGTTATGACTTCGGCGTCCGATGTCGCGGCCAGGGCGCGGTCCGTGCCCGCGATGGTGATCTTGAAAAAGGGCGAGCCCGGATATCCGCCGACTCCGGAGACCGGAGTGACGGTCCACTTCTGATGGGGCCGGAACATGAAATCGCCGAGGCGCACGCCGATGTCCCCTGCCGGCCAGCCCCCGATCACTTCCGAGAGTTCCTGGAACGGAACCGGTTTCACCGGCTCGTCCGGGGGACGCCTGAAGCCTCGCATGCCGCCGGCCATGCGCGTGAAATCCACGGTCAATTCCAGCGCGTAACCGCTGCGCTCGGACTGGATCTCGAATGTGCCCTCCCTGAAGTTGTCGCCGGCCACGGGCCAGCCGTCTTTCCAGAGCAGGGGACGGATGTCCAGCACGCTTCGGCCGCTACGGTCCAGGTCGGCCTCGTAATGGCAGGAGAATTTCTGAACCCCGTCTCCAAGGTCCAGCAGTCCGAAATGCCCGGGACCGACGAAGCGGCCGCTGGCGGCCACGACGAGCTTGCCTCCGCCCCGGAGCATGTCCACGCCCATGTTGTCCAAAAAGGGGCCGGTCACTTTTCTGGAGCGGCCCACGCGAATGTTGTAGGTGGAGTTGGCGCCGTCACAGCAGGTGCCGTGCGTTCCCAGAAGGTAGTACCAGCCGTCCCGGACCATCATGGCCGTGGCTTCACAGTCGATCGCGATGTTCACGGGCTGGTTACCGGGGACGCGGTGTCCTGTTTTGGGATCGAGCTCGACGATCCGGATAAAACCGAAGTAGGTGCCGTAGGTCAGCCACAGACGGCCGTCGGCCGGATCGAGCAGGAACGCGGAATCGATGGCGTCACAGTCCTCGACGCCGTCGGACATGGCGACCACGGTCTTGTCGTTGAATCCGAAGTCGGGGGATTTGGGGTCGAGGGTTTTGGTCCACATCACATAGACGTTGCTGGCGTGTCCGCCCGCCAGTCCGCCGCCACCGGCCGCGTAGGTCATGTAGTAGCGGTCGCCGATGTGAATGACGTCCGGGGCCACACCGCCCCCGGGACGCTCGGCCCCGCCGTTCCAGGTCCAGCCGTCTTCGGAGATCAGCCCGCCGCCGCCCGTTCCGAAAGTGTAAAACTTGCCGTCGCACAGCATGATGGTCGAAGGGTCGTGGATGTAGGGTTTACCGTCCAAAGCCGCGGCCTGAACAGGCAGACGGAGCGAGAGGATGGTCAGAACAGTCACCACAGGAACGCGGAATTTCATAAAACCTCCCGAAAAAGGGGATGGGTGGAATCGGAACGTCCGGTCGGACTCACTTCCCGAGTTTCAACGAGAGATCCCTGACAGGCTCTCCTCTCTCGTCGATGAAGCGCACGCAGAAATCGCTCATTCCGGGGCCGTTGATGACCGCGCCGCGAATGACGTTGCGGCCCTTGTTGAGCGTGAGGCGTTTGGAGACGCAGTCATCCATTTTCATGCGGCGGTCGCCCGAAAGGATGACCGCCTCCTTTCCGTTGAGCCACCACATGGACGCGGAATTGGAGCCCACGGCCATGCGCACATTCCGGATCTCCTTCGGGCTCTCCACGACGGTCACGGCCCAGAACAAGACCCCGTAAATCGGCTTGTTCAGGCCCCAGGCGAAGCGGAACAGCTTGACATTGAACCCCGACGCGTCCAGGGCGTGCCAGGCGAGCCGTAAGCTGTCCGCGGTCACCGTGTCGCCGTCATTCGGGACCACGGTGAACTGGCCCGGGAAAAACTCGGTATTGAAAACGTTCCGGATGTAGCTGTCGGTGAACACGGTATTGCTCCGGTTCGGCTTGACGATCGGTTCGAGAAGCAGCCAGCGCCGGAGAAAGCCGTCCGCGTCCGGGGACAGGGATCCGGGAGCGGCTGGCGCGAAATACGGCGCGAGACTGCGGACGGAGTCCGCAGCCGCCGGGGGCCGGGCCTGAGACACTCCGGATGCGAGGATGATGCAGGCCGGTAGGACGATGCAGTGAAACAGTTTCATGACGGATCCTCCGCGAATGTGGGGGATTGGATGACCGGGGATAAGGATTTTGTCCCGCAGAAGCTAAAATAAGAAGTAATTTTCAAATGTCCTTGTAAAAAATTGCATCATTTTTTACAATTGTCGGAAACCATTGAAATGGCTGAAGGCAAGGCCTGAAAGGTCTGGAAGACCTTTCAGGCCTGATTTTACCCTTCCGAACCTAAAATTCCGCTTGTATTAAAACCCTCCTTTTTTTACCTTCCCGAAGACCCCCGGACGGAAAGGAATTTCCATGCAGCGCACCATCAACCGGCTGTTCCGCAACAGCGTCGAGCGGTTCCCCGCGAACCCGATGATGTGGGAGAAATCAGGCGGCGAATACAAAGCGACCGACTACCGGACGGCCCTGCGGCTCGTGGAGGAAACGGCCGCGGGCCTGATCCAACTCGGACTCGGGAAGGGGGACCGGGTCACGCTCCTTTCCGAGGGCCGGAACGACTGGGTTTTTTCCGAGCTGGGCATCCTGTTCGCCGGCGGTGTGGACGTGCCCCTGTCGATCAAACTGCAGGAGCCTGCCGAGATCCGGTTCCGCATCCAGCATTCCGGCTCCAAATTCGTGATCGTATCCGGACGCCAGCTGCCCAAAATACTGCCCCTCCGCAAGGACCTTCCCGAACTGGAAAAGATCATCGTCCTGGACGAGGAAGGCGCCCGTGAAGAAAAGTGCATGACCATGGCCGACGTCCGCCGGAAGGGGTGGGCGCTTCTCGACCGGGAACCCGGCCGGCTGTCCGAGCGCGAACAGTCCGTCATGGAGAGCGATCCGGCCAACATCTGCTACACATCGGGCACGACCGCGGACCCCAAGGGCATCGTGCTCACGCACCGCAATTACACGGCCAACGTGGAGCAGGCCCGGGCCTTCTTCGAGCTTCCAGAGCGTTTTATCTCCCTCCTCATCCTTCCCTGGGACCATTCATTCGCGCACACCTGCGGCGTGTTCGCGCTCATCTCGGGCGGCGCGAGCATGGCGTCCGTGGAGACCGGGGACACCGCGATCGCGACCATGCGGAACATCGGAAAAAACATCAAGGAGATCCGGCCGACTCTGCTGCTGAGCGTGCCCGCCCTGTCCGAAAATTTCAAGAGCAACATCGAGCGACAGATCGCGGCCAAGGGAAGGGTCGCGTCCGCGCTCCTGAAAAAGGGGCTTCAAAACGCCTATGCCTGGCACGGCGACGGATGCGTCAACGGCCGGTGGAAGGGGAATCCCCTGAGAAGGCCGCTGCACGCGATCTTCGACCGGATCCTCTTCTCGAAGATCCGCGAGGGATTCGGCGGCAGACTGGAATATTTCGTCGGCGGCGGAGCCCTGCTCGACATCGGATACCAGCGGTTCTTCGCGGCCATCGGCATCCCGGTGTACCAGGGATACGGGCTCACCGAAGCCGCTCCCGTGATCTCGGCCAACCGGCCCGGTCACATGAAAATGGGCACTTCCGGCCGGATTCTGCCGAACCTCGAAGTGAGGATTTGCGACGACGACGGGACCGTCCTGCCGCGGGGTCAGAAGGGCGAGATCGTGGTCAAGGGCGAAAACGTGATGCAGGGATACTGGCGGAATCCCGAGGCCACGGCTTCGACGATCCGCGACGGGTGGCTGTACACGGGGGACATGGGATTCGTCGATGAGGATGGATACCTGGTCGTGCTCGGCCGGTTCAAGAGCCTGCTCATCTCGGACATCGGCGAGAAATTCAGCCCCGAGGGCATCGAAGAAAGCCTGAACACGGGCTGTCCGTTCATCAAGCAGATCATGCTGTTCAACAGCCAGAAGCCCTACACCACGGCGCTGATTGTCCCGGACCCGGCCGCGGTGATCGCGAAGCTCAAGTCGTCCGGTTTGACGACGGATTCGGAGGAGGGGCAGAGGGCCGCCATCGGGCTCTTCGCCGGGGCGATCCGCCGGTATTTCACCGATCCCGGCCTCAAGGACCTGTTCCCGAGCGTGTGGCTGCCCGCCGCGTTCGCGCTTCTGGACGAACCCTTCACCGAGGCGAACGGATTCATCAATTCCACGATGAAAATGGTCCGGTGGAAAATCATTCAGCATCACCAGAAGCGGCTTGACCATCTCTACACGGCCGAAGGCAAGGATCCGTTCAACAGCCGGAACCGGGAGGCGGTTCGCAGACTGGGGCAGGCGGCGGAGGGAAAGTGACCGCATCAGCGATATCACGCTCCGGAGGTTGCGAACCTCCCGGAGCATAATTCCGGACCACTCTTAGGAGGGACGATGAAATCCACGTGGCTGAAGCACAACGGCGCTCGGATTCAATACGCGGATTATTCCGGATTCCATTCGGATCTGGAAGCACTCAAGGCGGAAGTGGAATACGCCAGCGGGGAAACCCTCAAGGAACCGCCCTATTCCGTCCTTTCTCTGGTCAATGTCACGGACACGATGGGCACTCAGGAGATTGTGGAATATCTCAAGAATGCGGCCGTACGGACGAAACCGTATATCAAAAAAATGGCCGTGGTGGGCGTCCCGGGATATAAAAAGATACTGCTGAGAGCGGTGATCGCCTTTACCGGACAGGACATCAAGCCGTTCGACACCCTGGACGAGGCGAAGGAGTGGCTGGCGCAATGAGCGGACCGATGGATTTGTCTCAGCGGCTGTCGGGAATCCAGCGGCCTGATGGCGGATTGATGTCTGATGATGGAGTATGCGGTCCGCGCTCCGAACTGATCCACTGACGGCACCGCGGAATGTTCACTCATCATTGACCGAATACCGTTGACAATGACTGTAATTCTGTCTATATTTTAACTATTGGAACGGCATTCCTACCTTATAGGTTAATTTAAATAAAATCAAGAAGATGTATCGTTTTTCTTGACAGATAAGTATTGGTTCCATATTTTGCGTGAACGTTCACTCATCCTCGTCTTGCGGAATTTCGTAAAACAATTACGGTTCGTTCGAACCACTTCTGAGAAGATAGAGATCACTCGCAACACAACCGATGAGTGATCGCCCGTCGGACTTATCCAGTCCGACGCGATCATTTGTCCGTGACCATCCGGGTTGAAGCGCCTGTCGTGTCTCACGGTGCAGCGAAAGGATGGCGTCCATGCGAGCCACTTTATTTGCGGACCGGTTTCTCGGCGCAGAAGCATATCGACATCCCCAGATTTTCATCCTCCATTGCCTGAGCCCGCCTCTGCAGATCATCTCCAGCTCTGAATCGACCTTCAAGAAGAACAGCGATACTGCAGTTCCATGAGCAACGAGGGAGGGAAAAGGAGCGTGCGATGATTCGATTGTTCTCCGGGGGGATGAAAGGGATTCTGCTGTCAGCGGCATTCATCGGGTTGTCCGGCATCATGACGGCCGGCGGCCAGACGATCACCACCAATCAGACCGGCACGAACAACGGCTACTACTATTCATTCTGGACGGACGGCGGCGGATCCGTCTCCATGACGCTCGGATCGGGCGGCAATTACAGCACGCAGTGGAGCAATTGCGGAAATTTCGTCTGCGGCAAGGGCTGGAACCCCGGAGCCGCCAGAACGATCACCTACACGGCCAGCTTCAATCCGAGCGGCAACGCGTACCTCTGCGTCTACGGATGGACGACCAACCCGCTCGTGGAATACTACATCGTGGACAGCTGGGGCACCTGGAGGCCGCCCGGAGCGACGTCCGTTGGCACGGTCACTTCGGACGGGGGCACATACGACTTGTACCGCACCCAGAGAGTCAACCAGCCTTCGATCATCGGAACGGCCACTTTCTATCAGTACTGGAGCGTCCGTACCTCGAAACGCGCCGGCGGAACAGTGACCACGGCCAATCACTTCAACGCTTGGGCGAGCAAGGGCTGGAACCTGGGGACGCATAATTACCAGATCGTGGCCACGGAGGGATATCAGAGCAGCGGCAATTCCAACGTGACGGTCGGCGGCACCACCAGCAGCACACTGACCGTCTCACCGACATCGCTCAGCGTCGGAGCCGCGGCCAGCAGCACCCCGGTTTCCGTGACATCGAACGTCAGCTGGACGGTCACGGACAACCAGAGCTGGCTGAGCGTGTCCCCGACCAGCGGGTCGAACAACGGCAGTTTCAACGTCTCCTGCGCGGCCAACACGTCGACTTCGAGCCGGAGCGGCACGGTGACCGTGTCCGGCGGCGGAATCACCCGGACCATCAGCGTGACGCAGAGCGGAACCGGAAGCAGCGGAACCTACACGATTGTCGTCCGGGCGCGCGGCACCAGCGGCAGTGAGAGCGTCCAGTTGAAGGTGAACAACGGATCCGTCACGCTCGGCACCTGGACGCTGGGGACCAGCATGGCCAATTACACCGCGACCACCACCCAGACCGGCGGCATTACACTGCATTTCACGAATGATGCCAGCGGCCGGGACGTGCAGGTGGACTACATCCAGGTCAACGGCGCGACCCGCCAGGCCGAGGCCCAGGCCACCAACACGGCGGTCTGGCAGAATAACGCCTGCGGCGGGTCGTACAGCGAATGGATGCACTGCAACGGGTACATCGGATTCGGGAACGTGGTCGGCAAAGCTTCCGGGCCGGACGAGGAAAGTCTTCCATTGCCGGAGGATTTCTTTGTGTCGCAGAACTATCCGAATCCCTTCAATCACACGACCGCCATCACATTCGGTATACCGGAGGATGGTTTCGTGTCCTTGAAGGTGTACAACGCGGTCGGCGGGGAAATCGGTGAACTGGTCGGCCGGGAACTGTCGGCCGGACGGCACACCGTGACCTTCGACGCGTCCCGGTTGTCGAGCGGCGTCTATTTCTATGTCGTGCGCGCGGGGAATCATTTCTCGGCGGAAAAGATGACGTTCCAAAAATAACCGCGTATTCAAAGCAGGCGGGATACGGATGCTGTCCGGATATCAATCCGGACAGCATCTGGCCCGACCCGCATGGCGCATCGCGGCAGGATCGCCCCGGGCCGAAAGCCCGGGGCGATTTTCATGATGCGGACGGGCGGCTTTTTCAGCTCCGGTCGCGCTCCTGTCCTGCCATCCTTTCGGCAGGATACCCGGGAGGGGTTTTTTCCCGCGCGAACCTTCACGCGTAAGGATGAGCATCGGCCGGCTGAAGGCTTTCCGTTGACATTGATGTCGATAATCGCTAATTTATCCGTTCGAATTCACGCTCTCCATCAATCGGTAGACCGGTGGAACCCCGAACCCGAACCGCATCCTGTCCGGGAATCGAACTCACAGGAGCAATCCATCGAAATGGAGGATGGATGAGATCAAACCGCGTGTTTGGAACCGCACTTGCGCTTGTTCTGTCCGCTGCCCAGTGCCTTCAGGCCCGGACCATCCGGCTGGTCTGCCCCTATGCCGGAACCGTCACGGACGCGTACCGGAACGAGGCCCGGGGCATGGACCTGGAGGACACCGGGTTTCTGAAGGGCCTGTTCGTCCAATGGGCGGACCCGAATCGGTACCAGTGGAACGCCTTCGTGTACCAATCGTCCGATGTCAATCACAGCACGCTCTGGGGTGGGCATTTCATCCTCGACCGCTATTTCGGCGCGGGAACCGGGGGCAAATGGGTGGCGGGCGGCGGCGTCGAGGCTCTGCGTATCGACATGGACGCCGGGCCTCGGATCGCGCCGCAGATCATGCCGGCATTGAGTGGCTTCACCCTCATCAACACCCTGTTCATCCCGTACGGCCGCTTCGGGTACAGGTTCGAATTCCGGCCGAAACCGCTGGTGATCGGGGTGATGCCCTGGGGGGGCGTACAGTACCAGGGCGTGCGGGGCGATCTGAAGCTGGCTGTGGACCCGCCCGGACCCGCGCCTCTCACCCGGGTCTCGGAGAGCATCGACCAGGACGACGTTTACGGCCTGGCGGGTCTGAACCTGAGCGGTCACCTGTTCCATCTGGTGGAGCTGGACGGGAAAGTCTACGGCGCGTTCAACGGGGACTCGGACTATCTCTCCGTCTCCGCCATGGCCAACCTCGCTCTGACGCGGCGTTTCGCCTTGTCGTACCGTTACAAATATCTGGAGCTTCCGAAAGGAACGGACGTGTATCACATGTGGGGATTGGCGGTGATGTTTTAGGCGCCTGCCGAAGGCGGACATCCTCACGGAGGCTACGGGCAGCCCGGAGGAGCTGAGACCTGAACAGTCTGTCGGACCGTTCAGGTTTTTCATTTTATTAGCCCTTTTCACGGAGGTTCGATCATGTGCGACGCGCCTGTCAGGTGCGTCGCACATTTATGACCTTCGGCTCTTCACCCGCCTCGTCGGCGCCGCGGCCATGGGATCCTCGGACCAGTGGTGCCGCGGGTACCGCGCCTGCATCTGCCTGCGAATGGAAGCGTAGGTGTTCTTCCAGAAACTCGAAAGGTCGGCGGTCACGGCCAGGGGTCTGGATGCCGGGGAAAGCAGGTGGAGGGTGAGAGGAACGCGGCCGTCCGCGACGCGGGGCGTGTCCGCCAGTCCGAACATCTCCTGCAGCCGGACGGCCAGCACCGGGCCGGACGGGGAACCGTAATCGATCGCGATCCGCGATCCGCTCGGCACCTGGATGTGGGAAGGAGCCACGCGGTCGAGGCTGCGGCGCTGTTCATAACTCAGTCCCGCTTTGAGAATTTCCGCGAGATCGAGACGGTTCAGCTGGTCGATACGCGACAGGCCGCTGAGATGCGGCAGAAGCCAGGTTTCCAAATTCTCCAGCAGGGCCGGATCCGAGAAATCCGGCATGTCCGGCAGAACGCTCCCGGCCCAGGCTACCCGGTTCCTGAAACGCTCCGCCTCCGAATCCCACGGCAGAACATGAAGGCCCAGCCGCCGGATGCCGTTCAACAGGGCAAGGCCGACCTTATCCGGATTCCCCGGTATTTCCGCTTCGTCCACCAGTAATCTGTCGAACCAGCGCTGTCTCCGTGAAAGCACCCTCGCCGCCCGGTCATCCCATTCCACGGATTCGGTCGCGGTGATGCGGTCTCCGAATTCATCCTCGAATTCCTTCCGCGACAGCGCGGCGGCCTGATAAATTCTTGCGTTTGAACCGCCCGCATCCGCTTCCGCGACAGCGATGAACTCCCCGGCCGACAGGGGGCCCGGCGGCAGGGAAGCCGGAAATCCGGCAGCGAGTTGATAAACGCCGGGACGATCCGCGAGCCTGCGGCCGATGCGGTCCGGATAAGCCCAGGCCAGAAGCAGGCCGATCGAAGCTTCGCTTTTGTCCCTTCCGGTAACACCCGCGTTTTCCATAAGCCGCTGTTTCTGGGCCAGAATCCTTTCAACGGACGGTCCGCGGCCGGATTTCAGGCTATCCATACCGGAACGGATGTCCGGATCGTTCTTTTTTCCGCCGGCCGCTTTATCCCCCGCGTCCAGCAGAGCGGCCAATTCGCACGCCGCGCAACCCCATCCCCTTTCGGCCGCCCTGAGAATCATGTGGCTGAAACGCGGATGAATGGGAAGCGCGGCCATGGCTCTGCCGTGCGGACCCAGGGAACCGTCCGGTTTCAGGCCGCCCAGACCGATCAGCAGGTCCCTGGCCTGGCCGAGTCGGCCCGGATCGGGCGGATCGAGGAAGGACAGGTTGCCGCCAAAGGGCTCGCCCCACACCGCAAGATCCAGGGCCAGATGCGAAAGGTCCGCGGTCTGTATTTCCGGAAGCGGTCTTTCCGGAAGGCGGTCGTGTTCCGCCTCGGTCCACAGCCTCAGGCAGAGCCCCGGGGCCGTGCGGCCCGCGCGTCCCCTGCGCTGGTCCGCGACTGCCCTGGACACAGGCACGGTGACCAGGCCGGACATGCCGCGTCTCGGGTCGAAACGCGACTCGCGGCTCAGACCGGAATCCACAACCACGCGTATGCCGTCTATGGTCAGGCTGGTTTCCGCGATACTGGTGGAGAGAATCACCTTCCGGGTCCCTTGCGCCGCGGCCGCGAACACGGCTTCCTGCACCGCTGGGGGAAGATCGCCGTGCAGAAGGCGCACGGCCACGCCAGGTTCCGGCTTCTCCGCGAGAAGATTTTCCACGGCCCGCATTTCCCGCATACCCGGGAGAAACACCAGGACGTCACCGTCCGAAAGCGCCAGGCTCCGCCGCACCGCTTCCGCCACGCGAACCGGAAGGGGTTTTTCCGCCTGAAATTGACTGTAGCGGGTTTCCACAGGAAAGGATGGCGTTTCCCCGATGATGACCGGCGCTTTTCCCAGAAGATTTGAAACAGCCGAACAGTCCAGAGTGGCGGACATGACCAGTATGCGCAGATCCGGCCTCAGGTGGCGCCTGCTGTCGAGCGAGAACGCCAGCCCGAGGTCCGCGTGCAGACTGCGCTCGTGGAATTCGTCGAATATGAGCAGGCCGACGTCCTCCAGGCCCGGCCTGTCGTGCAGCATGCGGGTGAGAATGCCCTCGGTGACGACCTCGACGGCCGTGTCTTTTCCGACCGCGCTCTGTCCGCGAATCCGAAAGCCGACGGTTTCCCCGGTTTTCCGACCGATCAGGCCGGACATGAACTCGGCCGCGCGCCTGGCCGCGAGCCTGCGGGGCTCGAGCATGATGATTTTCTTCCCGCTGAGCCAGGGGGATCCGGCCAGGGCGAGCGGAACACGCACGGTTTTGCCCGCGCCGGGAGGAGCGGCCAGAACCGCGCATCCATCCGTTTCCAACGCCGCGGACAGGGCCGGGAGGCAAGGATCGATGGGGAATGTCATTCAGTTGTCTATTAACCAAGACAGGATGAACGATTCCGCGGCGTATCAGAACAATCTTGCTCACAGCCGTGAACACACCGGACTGAATTCGGCATAATGATACGCCGCCTTCGAACTTGTCGGCTGTGCATTCAGGATACTGATCTGATCCCGCACCTCTACCATCAGATGAGAATAATTGGATTTTATCATACCGCCAAAGATAACAGATGCTAGTGGTTATCCTAAGAGGTTCATTTAATCATTGAATCGTGATAAGCCCTTTTACTGATCCATCGCAATCTATTTTATCATCAATAATTTCATCGTTTTAGGCTTACCCGTTGCTTCGAACCGGCAAAGATACATGCCACTTGGAACAACTTGGCCGGATGCATCTTTACCATCCCAAACCGTTTCATGCTTGCCCGCTTCCATATACTTATCAATAAGCGTCAGAACTTTCTGGCCTATCATGTTGTAGATCACAGCCGATATATACCCGGAATGTGCTAATCCATATAAAATTTTCACAGAACCATTGGAAGGATTAGGAAATACACCGACAGATAGACCATCTCCAGACACATCCAGCATTTCTTCGGTAGGCTTATTCGGTTCGACATCTTTTATAAAATTTTTCTTGATGAATCCAACAACCTCAATCGTGTTCTCATCCTTGAATTTTTCTAAGAGCTTACTCAGGACTGCTTCTGCGCCTTGCTTATCGTTTTTTAGTTCAAAAAGCCCCATGGCGAGATCAAGGGAAATTTCCCTATCGTAAAGGGTGCCTGATTCCGTCTCGTCGGCGAGTTTCTTTGCTTTCTCAATTGTGCCTTTTCTCATTTCATATTGCAGAAGCCATTTTAATGCATAAAACCTGGTATTGGTATGATATAATTTGTCTTTCTTTATTGAATTTAAATAATCAACTTGTCCGCTGATATCTCCAATCTGTTCAGTTGCAAGCATATACCAGTTCAAGGAGTATGAAGAATATTCGAGATTAAAAAATTTTTCCGTCAGTTTCTTGAACTGTGATCTAGCTTCTGGATATCTTTCGTCATAAAACAGTTTTCTAGACCTATCGAACTCGATATAAAAGTCATCCCCAGAAGCCTTAGGAAGTGTCCAGCCTGGTCCAGCTGGAGGATTGGATGGTGGCGAAGCAAGATCATTACTTCTATCGACATTCCCGTAAAAATATGAACTTGATGGTGGATGATCGATCCAGTAATCATATCGTGCTAGAATTGTATTTGCGGTATTGTTACGAATGTAATAATATCCCGATGTGGGTTTTGTGAAGTATTGGTATTGACTAAAAATTGGCTGCCCAGAATAGACCTGAACTTTATCTTTATAAACCGACGTTTCGAACTTATTTCTTCCCGTATTATAGTAATCATACGAAGGTGAGCCAGAAGATATATATATGCCATATTTTGCATTTCTGAAACTATTGTTATTAAAATAACCATTACCTCCGCTGTAATGAGCTACACATGCATAATCGGCTTCAATATAATTGTGAGAGATTAGCGGCTGTGCAGTACTTCCTTGTATGTAAATTCCACACGAGGCAGCATCATCGATAAAATTATGATAAATATAAGGGCTCTTGTCGTAAATGAAAACAGCATAGTTGGCGTTCTTGATAGTACAATTTATCAGGTGACCGTTTGTGCTTGATGACATGTATCTAATGCCATACCAACTCCCTTTCGTTGGCCCAATAAATGTGGTGGAATCGGCATCTAACGTGCCATTTACAATAAGTTCGCATTTTGTTGCATCTACACCGCCGGAACGGTCGTCTGTTGTGGAAAAGGTGATTTTAGAGCCTTTCATGACGGTCAGAGTATAGCCACTGCCTATGGTGATATCCCCGCGCACATACAAGTCACCAAACCAGTATTCATTGCTGCTGAATGCACCTCCGGTAACCGCTGTATACGGTACATAATTATGTTTCGTGATGGTTATGTATAGTGGCCTAATGGCAGTGGAAAACGTATAACTGCTAACATTCTTTTGAACCAAAAAATACGAGGTTCCATTATTGCTACTGCTTGCGCAGATGTCGCATCCATTCACATTCGCGTTCACAGCAATGGATGTGCCATTATCGGTAATACTCACATTTGTAAATGAAGCTAACGAATCCGTCCAGAGGTTAGTTTCAGGACATCCGAAAAGATTATGAGAATATCGAAGATAATGATTCATTCCACTTGTATAGTTCAATTTCGAAATAGCTTCAGCTACACCTACATGATATGATGTCTGGCCACTTTCCGTATCGGTTGTTCCATTCCGCCAAAGATTACAGAATTGTTGATGTAATAAGTAGGAATAATCAACCCATCCATTTCTTGTATTGCCTAATTTAATAGGACCGTTGACTAGCTGATTTTTGACCACATTAAAACCTTCGGCCATACTTCGCTGGCCGATTGGGTAAGTATTCAAAAGACCGGGTATTGTGTCGGGTCTGGATGTCGTACAAAAATCATCGAATGCACAAGTCAAACAACAGATCGAGTAAACCGCAGAGGGGAAATCTAAATTTGTCATATTATCCAAACCGTCTCCCGAAATACCGCTGGTTACTAAATTATCGGATACATTATAATAGGAACTGTTGTCGGTTGTCCAAACAAACCGTCTGGATGGATCTATTGAATATACAGAAAATGAATTTACATTCCCATGGCAGTACCAATTCAAAAGACCATATTTATTGGACATTTCCTGGACAACCTCGTTTCCTGGATGATTCGCCTTATACATTTCATGATTGCCACTAAAAGAGGATGGATACCACGAGCTCACCAAATCAGGTTGATCAATCATTTGGTCCGCACTGACCCAGAATGCTTTTTGTAAGTAAGCATCCTTGCCGCTGCCGGGATTAAGTTCGTATTTTAATATTCTATAAATCCAATTATTAACATCCGTGCTGTTAGTTGAAGATACACGACCAACGAAGATCTCGGGGTTGTAATCTGGACTATCTCCATACGTACCACTTGGCTCACCATATCTCTTTGGTGTTTCTGAATCAACATCCCAATCTCCGTTAAAATCAGAATAATATAAATCAGCAGGTATTTTATCTTCGCTATAATAAAGCCAACTACAGTTTGTAAATCCTGCACCATATCGAACTGGCACTATTGTGTGATCACCCACTAAAAGTGCCCACATAGTCGTGGGATATGAATCTGAGAGGTATTGCCGTAATGCACCGGCCTGATCGATAATACCCGAGATAAGATCAGTTGTATAATTTGCATTGATTTCTTCCATTGTTACAATGCCAATATTCAAACCTTTTCTTCTTTTCCAGCTTATAAACGGATTAAGATAATTCTTCAAAGAGTTATTGGTTATTATAACATACTCGTAAGAAGGCAATGGATTAATTTGAACCGATTCTGACTTGCCAAGTGATGCTTTTCTCTGATAAATAGGGATATCTTGTGGATTGTCCACAATTTTATTCAAAATTGCATTATAAATACCCTGATTTTCAGGAGTTCTCATGCCTTTATACATTCTGACTTTATCACTTGGTTTCATTTTTATTTCAAAATCAATTAATGAATGAAATGTCAATCGGCCCGATTTGGGCAGGTACTGGATCGGATAAATTGCTACTGTGATAATGTGATTTAAGCCATCGAAAAATCCATCATTTGAAACCGCAGCAATTTCTTTTGGGTAGGGCGTGTCAGAATCGTACACTTCCGGATCGGGTTTTATAAATGGTTGTTTTGGTGGATCAATGGAAGTAGGAATTGGTCGTTGAACTGGAAGCACGAAAAATGATCCCGGCATTTCCTCCTTTTTTATATGTCTCAATACGATCGAATCCACATCTTGATCTGACGGAACTATTAGTTTTATGTATTTTACGGGTAGAAGCGGCTTTCCCAATTCGTCCAATCTAGAAAGTGTAGTATATTCTACTTTATCGTAAATATTCCCATCCTCGGTAGATATCTTATCAAAAATAACCATCGAGGTCGAGAAATCCACCGAATAGGAAACTTGGCCGTTTAACATCGTAGAGCTGAAAATAATAGTAATGGCTTCCGCAAAAGATAGCAACGATTTGATCCGCATAAAACCAGTACTCGTTATCATGGCTGACTCCCTCCTGATTTTTATTATATAAAAAGAACAATTGAATAACGATGAAAATACAATATCACAATACTAATCTAAGGAAACTCTATTATTTCGGTCATTTTGTCATCGTGTTAATGTGATTTTAATCGTAGTGAAATCCCGAAAACAGCTTTTACCTGCTCCCTTACCCGATATTTTCGCAAGATAAATGCCGCTACAAACAGGATTGTTGTATTCATCGGTTCCATCCCATTCTGTTGAATAATATCCAACATTTCTTTGACCAAAAAATAAATTTCTAATATTGAACCCATAGCAGTTCATAATATCAATTTTTAAAAAGCATGGAGCATTTATTTCATAAGACAACATTGTGGATGAATTAAAAGGATTGGGGAAATTCTGATTTAAGTGGAATAGATCCGGCTTATGATATTTATTATCTTCTACATTATCATCTTTATCGTGCGAATATATATAAACAATGCCCGGCCCTTCCCAGCCATCCGATTGATCATCTCCTATAAGGATATAATTTTTACCATTCATGGTTCTGGAATACGATATTGA
Source organism: bacterium (assembly GCA_030372965.1). GTDB lineage: Bacteria > Zhuqueibacterota > QNDG01 > QNDG01 > DTFT01 > JAFGAX01. Next base: position 45,030 of record JAUCQC010000275.1, on the reverse strand, counting down.
AGAACCAAAACAAGAAGGCAACAACGGACCACTAATTCCAATGTCAGGTACTGCGCCTGTGTTTGATTTCCCTAAAAAAACAAAGACGCCTCCTGTTAATGAATTATTGAATTTTTCAGTGCTAATTACAAAATCAGCAAAGTGGTCATTATTGAAATCATCAACGCCAGAAATATTGATAAAAGCACCGTTTTCAGGTAAACCATTCATTTCAAAGAGCGTTGAGTAACCATTGCCTGAAATAATTCGTGCATAACCCATACTCATTATACCAAAGTCCTTAAATCCATCATTATTAATATCACCCAAACCAGCGACAAATCGACCATATTCTTGCTTTATTGAATCACCAATAAATATTACCGAATGCATAAGAGTAATTTCACTTCCTCCATAAATCAAATAGGCTTTCCCAATACTCTTCGCTGAACCCCGCTGGCTAGCACCAATTAAAACATCATCATATCCGTCCTTGTTCACATCACCGCAACTGGAGACGGAGCATCCAAAAGCATCCGCGCCTTCCTGGCCTTCAAGATAAACATCAGGAGTATCATCCATGCTAGCGCCGCCGAAGTATATATAACCTCTTCCTCTGCCATTTATATCGTCATTGGGTGCTCCAATAACAATGTCCTTAATACCATCTCCGTTGACGTCCCCCGCGATTGAAAGTGATGCTCCGAAGTGATAATACCATCCGCTGCCCTCCAAAATTAAATTGGCATTCCCATCAAATTGAGGCCCACCGAAATAAACAAATACTTTACCGGACTGTTCGAAAAAATCGGGCGGACCGCTAGAGGAATATGGTGCTCCGACGATAAAATCTGCATAACCATCACCGTTCAAGTCGCTCCCTCCTGCCACAGTCTCTCCAAACGCAGCACTCCCTGGTGGGCATAAACATATAAATGCGACAGTATCAAAAGGCTCTGCGCCCATATAAAGTTTGGCATAATTTCCTCCAGGCGCACCGACTAAAAAATCGCCGTAACCGTCTCCGTTGATGTCATTCAAACCTGAAACAACACTAAAACAGTCGCCTTTTCTATCTCCCGACAGCGATGCAATAAGATGTAAGGTGTCCTGTGCGAGTACATTGACATAGGTAAGAAAAAGAAAAAAAATTACTTTTCTCATTTAATCCTCTATGCGCATTTATCCAATTGTATTTGTTGAAAACTTAAATATACCATTTATCATCTCGTAAAAACATAAATTATTCCGGACCAATTTTAGAGATAGCTTATTCGTACCAAATTCTATTGCATCGTTCAAAGACATCTTTGATGTATTCTGGTTCTCTTCCACTCAAATTCTTCAATGCTGCCTGATCTTTTAGTTCAAACCAAACAGAATCACCATCTGGATAGAAACCAATGGCTCTTGTCTCTTGACAAAATCAATGGAATGAATTCTTTATGATTCTGTACGGCATAACACACCTCAAATTGGTTTTTAATAGAGGTCTGCTGTCAGCCGATTTCCAAGAAGGGATTTTGTGAGGTTACACCAAGAAGTAGAATCTGAAGGAAATCTCCCTCGACTGTTATAATATATGCAATAAAAAAATAAATGTCAATAGATAATATCCTTGTCTTTGGTGCCTCTTGGATGCGTCTTAGATATTTGAAAAAGTTAACACTTGCGGACCGGGAATGCATGCGGGATTGTCCATGGGGACAGACCCGAGAGGTTTTTTTAGACCTCTCAGGTTTGATTTTAACGGACAACCTTCCGGAGATTTACGCAAACTCGCGGGAGAAAATCGTTCTAAATACAATAAAACGCTCGATTTTCAATAAAATATGTATTATACTTATCATGCCAGGGGTGGAGATTTTGGAGGAAATATGACAAGAAACATCACGGTGGCCGTTGATAGCCAGCTTCTGAAAAAGGTCAGAAAAATAGCGGTGGATAAGGAAACGACCGTGACCGGATTGATCCGCGAGTATCTGGAAACACTCGTTCTGAGGGAAGATTCGGTAAAGAAAGAAATCATTTCGGAGTTGTCCGCTCTGCTGGACCGCTCAGAAGCCGTGGTCGGGGATCAAAAGTGGACTCGGGACGATTTGCATGACACCATACCCTGACAAGCGAAGGACCGACCGGTCTTACCGTATGAACGGAGGCGCATCATGGAAATCCATATCCGAATGACCCCTCGATTCGGGCATCTGTTATTTTTCATCCTCATGATTTCGCTGTTATCCTGCAAATCCGGCAGGAACACGACGGACCCGGGAATGGACATCGGCAGGGGATTCCTGACCGTACTGCCCATCGACAGAGATGCCTTCTATATCATGGTGAATCTGGGGCACATGAACCAGCCCGGGCACACATTCCCGTCCGACCACGGCGGTTTCTATTTGAACGACCACATGGCGCAGACGCCCGTGTTCAGCCCGGGGGACATGACGATCAGTCGCATCACGGCCACGGAGCACGTGAACGGGGGGTACACGGATTACGCCATGACGCTGACCGCGAACCGCGGCCGTTTCCAGATCGTCATGGGGCACCTGTTCCGTATTCGCGAGGACCTCATGACCCGCGCCCGGACGGCGGGTGAGCCCGATTGCGAGGAATACAGCACGGGCGGGGACACGTACCGCCAATGCCTCTACTGGACGGACATACCTGTTTCAGCGGGCGACACGATCGCAGTGATGGGCGGGAATCCCGGCCAGCTGGGCATGGACTTCGGCGTTTACGATGAGACTCGGAGCGTTGATTTCGCCAGCGACTGTTTCGACGAATACCTGTATCCGCATTCGGTCTCGCCGCTGGACTATTTCACGGACGAAATTGTCGCCATCCTGACCCCGGTATGCGGCGAATTCATGTGCGGCAGACTGGGCTTCAGGACCAAGCCTCCCATTGGCGGAACCGTGGGATATGACAGCGCAGGAACGGCCCAGGGGCTCTGGTTCAGGACCGGGGCTCCAACGTTCCCCGAGGATCCCCACATCGCGCTCGTGTATCACAATGCGGATCCGGATATACCGGTTTTTTCGGTCGGCGTTTCGCTGATCGGGCTGAACCCCGGTTCGTACACGTTCACTCCTGCGGACACGGGAACCGTGGACAGGCTGTTTTATCGCGTGAAGCCGGACGGAAAGTTGTACCGATACGGCATCCGGACCCTGTGCGATGGCCCGGCGATCGTCCGGGACGTTCTCCTCGTTCAGATGACGGATGCGGGGCATCTCAAGATCGAACGGCAGGATCCGGCGGCCGGACCTCCCTGGCGGTTCACGGGGAACGCGGTGATGTACGAGAGGTGAATGATTGCATAACTGTGACGCACCTGTCAAGTGCGTCGTAGTTTCAGGCCTGTTTTCTTTCGGCACAACCTTACACGGGTTTTTGCCGACTCGCGGGAGGTTTTTTTATTGACTTTGTTTTTATCTTTGGCTATATTGCCAAATAACCAACATCGAAGAGGCGTTCCTTTGGAAAAACTGGATTCGAGTAAGTACGCCCTGCACGCGAAAATACTGAAGGCGCTGGCGCATCCCACACGGCTGTTCATCGTGGACGCGCTGGGCAAAAAGGAACACTGCGTCTGCGAATTGACTCAAATGATCGGCGCGGATACGTCCACCGTGTCCAAGCATTTATCTCTGCTGAAGAACGCGGGAATCGTCGGAATCGAGAAGCGGGGGACGAATGTCTATTATACCCTGAAAATCCCGTGCGCCTTGAATTTTCTGCGATGCTCGAGAGAGGTGATGGAGGCCAGCCTGGCCGAACAAATCAAAGCCATCCGGAAACAATGAACCAGCCCCCTGGAGAACAGCATGAACTGGAAGAATGAGTGGAAAACGCTGCTTTTTATACTGGCCGCGTTTATCGGCGTCTATCACCTGCCGGTCGGCTTGCCCCGTTTTGACAACGCGGTGATGGAGTCGCTCCACCTGGTCAAGTGGTACGCCCGGGAACATGTGGTCCTCTGCCTGATCCCGGCTTTCTTCATCGCGGGCGCCATCGGCGTGTTCGTCCGCCAGGAATCGGTGATGAAATACCTGGGCGCGGGAGCGAAAAAGGTTCTCGCGTACGGCGTGGCTTCCGTGTCCGGAACGATTCTGGCCGTGTGCTCCTGCACCGTGCTTCCGCTGTTCGCGGGCATTTACCGGATGGGCGCGGGCCTGGGTCCGGCTTCGGCCTTTCTGTATTCGGGACCCGCGATTAACGTGCTGGCCATCATTCTGACGGCCCGAATTCTGGGCATGGAAATGGGAATCGCCCGGGCGGTTGGCGCGATCGCGTTCAGCGTGATCATCGGACTGCTGATGCATCTTATTTTCCGGAAGGAAGAAGCGAATCGTCAGATGAAAGCCCAGCTGGTTGCGCAATCAAAGGAGGCCAGGCCGCTCTGGAAAACCGCGATTTACTTCGCGTCCATGGTCGGTATTCTGGTTTTCGCCAACTGGGGCAAGCCTCTGAATCCAGCCGGGTTCTGGTATGCCGTCTATTCGGTCAAATGGCTGATCACGTCCCTTTTCGCGGCCGGCCTCGGCCTGACCCTGGTTATCTGGTTCGGTCTGGCCTGGTGGAAGGTGACTGCCGCCGCAATTCCTGCCGTATTGTTGGCTGTCCTGAACCCCGGAAGTCCCATACTGGCTTTCGCGGCGGGCGCCATCGGTCTCGGCGTGATCACAGCCACGGACAAGGGAGAATCCGGGGACTGGTTTGTCGCCACCTGGGGATTTCTGAAACAGATACTCCCGCTCCTCCTGGGCGGTGTTCTGGTGGCGGGCATTCTGCTCGGCCGTGTGGGGCACGAGGGTATCATTCCGTCCCGATGGATCAGCTCGGCCGTGGGCGGAAATTCCCTGTTCGCGAATTTCTTCGCGTCCATCGCCGGCGCTTTCATGTATTTCGCCACCCTGACCGAAGTGCCCATTCTGCAGGGCCTGATGGCGAACGGCATGGGCAAGGGCCCGGCGCTCGCCCTGCTTCTGGCCGGGCCCGCGCTGTCCCTGCCCAGCATGCTGGTCATCCGCAGTATCATGGGTACAAAGAAAATGATTGTTTTTGTGTCTCTGGTCGTGGTGATGGCCACGATCACCGGTTTGATCTATGGATGGCTGTTTTGATCCGTGATGATCAGGGGGATCGCGGGCTTCAGCCCGCGCGGAAAAAGCAGGAGGAATTAAGATGAAAATCGAAGTCCTGGGCCCCGGATGCCCGAAATGCAACGCCACGGTTGAAAACGTGAAAAAGGCGCTGGAAGAGCTCGGCCGTACGGCCGAAGTCGTGAAAGTGACGGACATCAATGCTATGATCGAGCGCGGCGTCATGTCCACGCCCGCCCTGATCCTGGACGGCAAGCTCATGGTCCAGGGCAAAATGCCCAATGTCGGTCAGATCAGGGAATGGATCGAAAAAGGAGCCTGAATCATGCCGAAGGAATACGGATTCTGGAAAGGCACGGCCAGGGAGAAAATTCCCTGGAACCCGACCGTGGATGAAGAGAAATGCGTGGGCTGCAGGGCCTGTTATGAATTTTGCGGTCACGGTGTGTACGCGTGGAACGATGAAACGGACAAGCCCGTTGTGGCCGAACCGTTTCAGTGCGTGGTCGGGTGCAGTTCGTGCAAGAATCAGTGCGGAGCCGAAGCGATCTCCTTTCCGCCGCTGTCCGTGCTGAAGCCGTTTCTCGGCGGATCGTCCTGAGGGGAAGAGTCCGATATGGCGCATGAGCATCCGCGGCCGGTCTCCGGAAACAGCGTTGAGAAGAAGCTGATCCTGACGATCGGCCTGAACCTGTTCATCACGCTCGTTCAGATCGCCGGAGGAATCGTTTCGGGAAGCCTGGCGCTCCTTTCCGACGCTGTTCACAACCTTGGCGACAGCCTCGCGCTGATTCTCAGCGCGGCCGCGGTGCGGATGAGCAGAAGGCCCAAGACTCCGAAACACACCTTCGGATGGAAGCGCGCGGAACTGCTGGCGGCCCTCATCAATGCGACCGTTCTGGTGGTGATCTGCGTCTTCCTGATCCGCGAAGCGGTGGCGAGGTTTTCGGACCCGAACCCGATCGCGGGGGACCTCATGCTCGCGGTGGCGGCGGCGGGTTTTCTGGCGAATTTCGCGGGCATGGCCCTGCTGAGACGGGATTCCGGGAAAAACATCAACGTTCGATCCGCCTATGTCCATCTGATGGGCGACGCGGTTTCCAGCCTGGCTGTCATCGCGGGCGCGATTGCGATCATGCTCCTCCGCGTCACATGGATCGATCCGGTTCTGACCATTCTCATCTCCCTGTACATCCTGAAGGAAACCGTCGGAATTCTGAAAGAATCCGCGGACATGGTCCTCATGACTTCTCCGGCCGAGATCGATATGGCGGAGGTCCGGCGTTCCATCGAATCCGTGCCAGGTGTCAGGAACGTCCACCACGGCCATCTGTGGAAGCTCAGCGACGCGGATGTCCATTTCGAGGCCCATGTCGATGTGGAAGACATGCCGGTGAGCCGAACCGAGAAGATGCAGGAGCAAATCGAGAAGACGCTTCGAGCCCGGTTCGGGGTCACCCACACGACTCTTCAATTCGAATGCGACAAGTGCAAAACAAAAAGGTTTATTTGAGAACCGAAACGACCATCCGGTCGGATCGCCGGGATCATCCGGATACAAGGAATGAACAGGAGGATCAGATGACGAGGATCATTCGCGCAATTCTTTTCGTAGGACTGCTGGTCGTGGCGGCGAATGGTTGTTCCGGTGACGACTCGAAACAAAACATCGGGAACCTGAAACCGGTCTCCTCACCGGCCGTGAAAAAGAAAGTCACATTCGTGGAGCTTGGATCGGTCAAGTGCATTCCCTGTAAAATGATGCAGCCGATCATGGCGGATATCGAGAAGGAGTACGGCGATCAAGTGGATGTGGTTTTTTACGACGTGTGGACCGACGCGGGCCGGCCTTACGCGGAAAAATACGGCATACGCGCCATCCCGACCCAGATCTTCCTGGACGAAAACGGGGCGGAATATCACCGCCACCAGGGATTTTTCCCGAAAGAAGAACTGGTCAAGATACTGAAAATGAAAGGCGTGCAGTGAGCGCCGTCCGGTCGGACTGTGCGATTACCGCGTCGCCGGACCGAAAAGGGGACGAAAGTGTACGGCAACAACCTTCGAAATCATTAAATCCATCCGGGACTTCTGAATGGAAAACCTGTTTGTCTGGCTCACTCGAAGCCTGACCGGCTCGGCCTGGCTGGCTTTGACCGCCTCCTTCATCTGGGGTATTCTGAGCATCCTGCTCAGCCCGTGCCATCTGTCCTCCATCCCACTGATCGTCGGATTCATCGGCGGCCAGGGAATCGTCACAAAGAAACGCGCCTTTGTCCTGGCCGGACTGTTTTCGGCCGGCATCCTGATCACCATCGGGGTCATCGGACTGATCACGGGCCTGATGGGACGCATCATGGGCGATGTCGGAAAAGCCGGCAATTATTTCGTGGCCGTCATTTTCTTCGTCATCGGCCTGCACCTGCTGGACCTCATCCATATTCCGTTTCTGGGCGTCTCCGGACAGCCGAAGCTGAGACGGAAGGGCGCCCTGGCCGCTTTCGTGATCGGTCTGCTGTTCGGGGTGGCTTTGGGGCCCTGCACGTTCGCCTACATGGCGCCCATGCTGGGGATCGCGTTTCAGACCGCTTCCGCGAACCTGCCCTTTGCCGTTTCCCTGATTCTGCTCTACGCAGTCGGGCACTGTTCGGTGATCGTTCTGGCAGGCACGTTCACCAGCATGGTGCAGAAATACCTGCACTGGAACGAACGCTCGAAGGGTCCGATGATCCTCAAGCGGATTTGCGGGGTTCTGGTGATTCTGGGCGGCGTCTATCTGATCTGGACAACGTTCTGATCGGCAGAAAACCGTCCGAAAAGCGATGCATCGAACGGATTGGCATCGGGCGCGACCGGTGCGCATCCGGAGGAGACGACCATGAACCAAGCGACGAAAAGCCTCTCCTGGCTTGATCGTTACCTGACGTTATGGATCTTTCTGGCCATGGGATTCGGGATCCTGCTCGGGGCAATTGCCCCATCCGTGACGGGGTTCATCACCCGCCTCCAGATCGGCGCCACATCCATTCCGATCGCAGTCGGCCTGATTCTCATGATGTACCCGCCTCTGGCCAAGGTGAATTACGGCAAATTGGGCAAGGTGTTTCGGAACAGAAAACTGCTGACGCTCTCCCTGATTCAGAACTGGGTGATCGGCCCACTGCTCATGTTCGGCCTCGCGGTTCTGTTTCTGCGCCACCATCCGGACTACATGATCGGCGTCATATTGGTGGGCCTGGCGAGGTGCATCGCCATGGTTCTCGTGTGGAACGATCTGGCCGGAGGCGACCGGGAGCTGGCCGTCGGCCTGGTTGCGTTCAACGCCATATTCCAGGTTCTGTTGTACGCGGTCTACATCTACGTGTTCATTACACTCTTTCTCAACTGGTTCAATCTGGCGCCCGGTTTGGACGTGAGGATTTCCATTTTTGAGGCGGGGGAAACCGTTTTGGTGTATCTGGGAATACCGTTCCTGGCGGGCCTGGTGACGCGAACGGTCCTGATCCGGAGCAGGGGAGAAGACTGGTACACCCGTGTCTTCTCACCGGCCATCAGTCCCCTGACCCTGATCGCCCTGCTTTTCACCATCGTGGTGATGTTTTCGCTGAAAGGGGACCTCATTCTTCAAAAACCGATGGATGTCGTCTTGGTGGCGGTTCCGCTCCTGATCTATTTCATTCTGATGTGGTTCGCGACGTTCGTCATCGCGAAGAAAACCGGCGCCAATTACGGGGAAACCACGGCGGTTTCGTTCACGGCCGCGAGCAACGACTTCGAACTGGCCATTGCCGTGGCTGTGGCCATTTTCGGCATCCAATCCATGCAGGCGTTCGCCACCGTGATCGGCCCGCTTCTCGAGGTGCCTGTTCTGATCATGCTGGTCAATATGGCATTGCGGTTGAAAAAGAAATTTACGGGATGAAGGTTCGGGGCGGCGGGATCGTCCGCGATTGGCTGGGATTCAATCCACGGCAATGAGGGCCACATGGATAAGAAGAAAATCCTCTTTCTCTGCACGGGCAACTCCTGCAGGAGCCAGATGGCCGAGGGGTGGGCGAGGCATCTGAAGGGCGATCAAATAGAGCCCTACTCGGCGGGCATCGAAACGCACGGTTTGAACCCGCTCGCTGTCAAGGTTATGGCGGAGGCGGGCGTTGACATATCCGGCCACAGGTCCAAGCATCTGAACGAACTGAAGGATCAAATGTTCGATTACGTGATCACCGTGTGCGACGCGGCGAATGAATCATGCCCGTTCTTTCCCGGAAAAACCGTTCGAATACACAAAGGCTTCGATGACCCGCCCAGGCTCGCGAAATCAGCGGCCACGGAAGCGGAGGCGCTGGGCCATTACATGCGGGTGAGGGACGAAATCAGGGCTTTCGTGGAAGGGATGCCGGAGAATCTGTCGGATCAAGGAGCAGTGTAAGAATAAACCCCGCCTCTCAGAACGCCTGCCCCATGTTGAATATCACCTGCATGCCCGGTTCGCGGGCCCTGCGGTCCAGAATGAAGCCGAGGTCCAGCCTCAGAACGCCCACGGGCGTCGCCGCTCTGGCGCCGAAGCCGGCCGTGTGCCGCAGGCCCGCGAGGCTCGCGGAGGCCGGATCAGTCCAGACATTGCCGACATCCCAGAAAAACGCGGCGGACATCATTTTATACACCGGCACGCGGCACTCGGCCGCATTCCAGACGAACTTGAACCTTCCGCCCAGGGGGACGCGCTTGGCGTCCAGGGGGCCGGCGGTCCTGTACGGAAAACCGCGGAGAGCGGACGCGTCTCCGGCGTAGAACCGCTCGTTCAACGGGAGTTCCCGCCCCGAGCGAAACGCCCGGATCCATCCGACTTCCACGGCGGAAGCGAGCACCGCGCGGCCGGCCGCCGGGATGTAGACTCTCGCGATCAGGTTCGACCGGCTGAAGGAAGCCGACCGCTTCGACAACCCGCCCGCGAGTTCGTTCCGGAGTTCGACAGTGGAGCCCCGGCCCGGGTTGAAGGGATTGTCGCGGGTGTCGCGGCCGACGGTCAACCCGATGCTGTGGATGTAGCTGGTCAGGTTGACGGGAACGGGATCGAGGCGGACGCGGACCAGCCGGGTGGCTTCGTTGATGTACTGTCCGGACAGCCGGATTCCGGCCGGCCATTGCTTTCCCAGGGTCACGCGGCCGCCGAAGCGTTCGACGCCGTACCCGGGCTCCTCCGTCCGGTCGGCCCGGACGATCAGGTCGGTGCGGAAGGGCCGCCCGAATGTCCAGGGTTCGGAAAACGAGAACTCTGAACCCCAATACTTGAAGCTGCCCTTCAGGGAGACGCCCACCTTTCTCGCGGTTCCCGCCGCATTGGTGTTCAACAGTTCAATGCCGCCCCTGACTTTTTCCCAGTATCCGTACCCGACGGACACGTTGAACTCACCGGATTTCTTCTCCTTCAATTCCAGGAGGATGTCCCTTTCCGGTCCGCGCGATGAGAGCGTGTCGGACGGCCGGACGAAAACGCTTTCAAACAGGCCGGTCAGGTACAGTTTTCTCTGCGATTCCAGGAGTCGGCCGAAGCGCACCGTATCGCGCTTATGAAAGGTCAGTTCGCGGAGCACCACGGAAGGACGGGTTTTCCGGAGGGGGGAAAGCCGGACGGCGCCCACAAGGGCCGGAAGATTCTCTTCGATGCGGACGCGCACGAAGGCTTCAGCCGTTTCAGCGTTGATCTGGAACTCGATGTCCGCGTTCCCGTCGATGTAGCCGCGGTCCGAAAGGTTCCGGAGGACCGCGGCGCGCGACTCGTCGAGCAGGTGCCGTTTCAGCAAACCGCCCCGCGCGATCGGGAGCCACGAGATGATCTGGGAGTTGGGGAATGCCGCGTTTCCGGCGAGCGCGATCATGGCGACGCGCGAAGGACGTCCCTCCGAAACCCGGATCGCGATGCGGACGCTCTTCTTCAGGGTGTCGATCGTGACGTCTGTCGCTACGACCGCGGCCTCCCAGTACCCGTGGTCGCGGTAGCAGTCCAGCAGGCTCCGGAGGTCGCTCTCGAGTATCCGGGAGACGTACGGGGCCTTTTTAAAACGGGAGGAGGGCCGGGTGATCATGCACTTTCTGAGTTTCGACTCCGGAACAGCCCCGGCGCCGGTGATCTCGAGAGCCGCCACCGAATACCCGCGGGGCGTGTCCGGGAGCGCGTCCGGGGAAGCGGACAGCCGGATCGGCATCCAGACGCACACGGCGAAAAAAAGAGCGCGGGCCGGCCCCATTCGTGAAACACTCCGGAACAGCGGGGCCGTCATTTGAACCGGACCTTGTATTTCAGATCGATCCCCGAGCGGCCGATGCGGTCGACCTGGCCTTCAAGCGAAAAACGGCGGTCGATGCGCACATTCAGGCGCACGGATTCCTCGTTCATGTGCCCGACGGTCGTGGAATAATTAAGGGCGACGTTCCGGGACACCCGTTTCGAGGCCTGGAGGCGCGGGCCCCACTCCCTGTCGAACCTGAACAGGTTCCCCTCGATGGACATGGAATCGAGCCGGAAGAGGGTGCCCATGTAATTTTCAGCCGTGGAGGCGACGCGCCGGCTGGAGAGCGATTTGGCCCTGTCGATGAGAATATCGGACATGCCCCCGTTCCGATCGGACGCGGGAAGGGTCCGGTTGAGTTCGTCCCGGGTGGCCCCGAACGTGAGAAGGGACAGGATGTCCGTCCTGGACGCCTGGGGCACGGAGGCGAGATTGAAAGCCGCCTGGTCCATCGGGCCCTGAAGCGTCAGGGACACGGTGTAGGGTTTGCCCGAATACGTCTGATAATTCTTCAGCCGGGTTTCTGCTTCGATGTCCAGAATGGGGTTGACCCTGCCGGGAACGGTGAAATCCGCGATGCCTTTCTTCACCGTGAAACCGTGATCCAGATACTGCACCGTCCCCTCGAGCGTGGTCAGGCGGCCGGTGAGCTCCGGGGCCGTGACGCGGCCGGACACCGCCATTTCCGGCTGGAATCGGACCCGTGCGAGGTTGTTGTCGATCCAGACGTCCCGGCCGCCGGTGACGCGGATGTTCAGCTCCATGTCCGCCAACTCATCCGGAAGCCGGGGGGAGGACCGGGCCGGGGGGCGGGTCAGGGACAGGAAGTCGGTCGCTTTCATGTTCTGCAGGTAACGGCTCTCGCCCAGAACGACCTCGCCCGTCAGCCGGTTCGAGTCTCCGTCGCGGAACAGTTTCAGCCGGCTCCTGTCCAGGGAGATCGTCCATCGGCCGGGCTCCCGGACACGGACGTTCCGGATGTCCGCGTCCAAATCCCAGGACCGGATCCTGCCGTTCTCATGGCTGAGACCGCCCCGGACGTCCAGGAATCCGCCCAGCACGGGAAGGGACAGGGTGTCGATTGAAATGCTTTCCCTGTCGAAAGAGAGATCGAACCGGCCGTTCCCGGAACCCAGATCCATCCCGGCCGCTGAGAAATTCACGCGGTCGCCGTGCAGAAGGCCCGTCAACAGCGGAGAACCCGGGCGGCCGGACACGGCCAGATCGGCCCGGACGACCCCGCTCATGTTCTTCAGAGGGAAGGATCCGGGGAGCAGGGAATCCAGAAGCGCCAGCCGGAGCGAATCCACGGTCAGGGAACCATGCATGGAATCGGCCGCGAGAAAAAAACCGGCGCGTATTCCGGCCGGACGCAGAAAAAGGGCCGTTCCCTGAACGCGGTAATCTTCCCCGAGCCTGTACCCGATGTCCGATGCGATCATCAGGGGGAGGCCTCTGACGCGGCCGGACAGGCTTTCGATGCGTATGGTGGAATCCAGGAACGCCGCGTTCCAGGAAACCGAATCGATGTCCGGCATCCCGGTTTGTCGCATCGAACCGCCGGACACGCTCCAATGTCCGTCGATGCTGGAATGGCCGGGTGTGCCCGTCATCCGCAGGTCGAAAGTCGACCGGCCGCCGATCGACCCGGATCCCGCCAGGAAAGGCCGCAACACATCCAGGCGGATGTCCTCTCCGGAAAGGCGCAGGTCAAAGGGCCTGGCTCCGTCCGGTTTCCATGAACCGTTCGGGTCCCGGCTGACCGGGATCGATCCGGCCAGCAGAACCGAATTCGATTCCTGCGTGAAGGACAAGCGGCGGATCCGGAGATCCAGGCCTTCCAGCTCCGCTTCCAGAGCCGCGGAATCGACGGTCACCCCTTCGATGGAAAGCGGGCGTACCGTCATCGCCAGCGCCCCCGAGGGATGGCCGTTTTCCGGATTCAAGGACGCGGACAGGCGGATGCGCCCGTCGATCCCCAGCGTGTCCTCCGGCCGGAAGGCCCGGGCCGCGCAGAGTATGTCACCGCCCTGCATTGACACAGACCGTCTTTGCAGATCCAGGCGGACGGCAAAGGGGCCGGCCAGGGAGTCGAGGGCCCAGTCGGCCGTCCGGATGCCGGAGAGAAAGAGATCGGCGTCCGCTTCAGCGGTTCCCCCGTGAACCCGGTAATGACCCGTGGCACCGGTGGGCCCCGCGGCGTGCCATCCTTCCGGCAGAAAAACACCGCGGAAAGGATCATCCAGCCGGACGGAGAACGCGCCGCCTGAAAATCCGGAGGATCCGGCGGAACCGGGCGGCCAGTCGCCTTCAATTTCTGCGGTGAGGCCGCTGCCCGTTATCCGGACATCCGCCCCGCCGTTTTCGATGTTCAGATCGAGCCGCACGGGATCGAGCGGTTTGCCTTTGATTTTCAGGTCTTCGGCCGCGACCTTCGACGCCGCGGAGAACCGGCCGGGGTCATCGGGGAACGCGTCGATCCGGATATCGCCTGAAAGCGCGCCCCGGACCGGAACGTCCGAAGGCAGGATCCATCCTGAGAGAGACGGGATGTCCAACCGGCTGAAGGAGGCGGAGAGCCGGGCCCGCCGGGTGCCGTGGAAAGTCCAGGAACCGGATCCTGAAATGGACCCGTCGCCGACGGTCATGGAAAATGCGCGCAGAGCGACGGTTTCTCCGGCCCAGGCGCCTGAGCTCCGCGCCTTCCGTATCGTCGCGGTCTGAAAAACGAGGTCCCGGACATCCACGTCCCAGGTCACGGAAGGTCGTTTCAGTGGGCCATCCGCGTTCAGACGGCCCTGCACGTTGCCGGAGGCTGGAACCGGCGTACCCGATCTTTCAAACACCCGGGCCGGCCAGGATTCGACGGCCGTACGGAACTCGAGGCCGCCCCGGATGCGCCAGTCACGGCCATGAGGCTCGATCCGGCCGTCTCCGGTCACGCGGCCGCCGGGAATGCCCGATTCGAAGGACCGTATCGTGATTGCCGCGGAATCGAGAACCCCGGCCAGGGCCGGCCCGTAAAAATCGACGGTCGCATCTTCCAAAAAGGACCGGACCGAATCCGCGGAGGCCAGAAAAGAGACGGAGGCACTCTGAGCGGGCCTGGCCACGGCCAGAACCATTCCGCCAATCGAGGCCACGGCAGAATCAGGCCTGCCCTGATGAACGGTTATCAGACGGGAACGGATCTCTCCCCTCCACGGGAGTCGGCCGCCGGCGGCCGGCAGGGACGGCCCGGATTCCCCATGGTTTCCTTTGCCTCCCAGACGGCCGAACCGGCGGGCGTCGATGGAGATCGTGTCGGCCTGAATGGAGAGAAACAGGCGGCCTCTCCGCGCCCATTCCGGCAGGGGAGAATGAATCCGGACCCGGGAGATCGCGAGCACCGGTCCGGAATCCGATCCTGTTTCCGCGACCCGGACGGATTCCATTCGGATTCCAAGGAATAATCCGACGCGCACACGTCCGATCGAACAGTCGGCTCCGGCGGTCCCGGCCACGGCAGAGGCGATGCGTTTTTCGAGCCATCCGGAGGCGGTGCGCGTCATCACACAATACGCGGTGAAAGCGGCGATCAGCAGGGAGGCGGAAAGCAGGAGGATTCTGACCGGTCTGGAAATCACGGCGTGCGGACGGTCGCGGTCCGGCCCGTTCTTCCGGATGGCCGGGCTCCGCGGGTTGTCCGGCGCCGGGTTTTCACCGGATTTCCTTCAGTCTTCCGGCCGCGAGACGCGCCTCTTCCGTACCGGGGAATTGCAGGACGATTCTCTCCAGGTCGGAGCGGGCGCCGGCCGTGTCGCCGAGATGGATGCGGCAATAGGCCGCCTTGAGATGGGCCGCGCGCACCTTGCCGCTCTTCGGGTAGTCCGTGACGACTTTCCGGAACTCGGCGAGCGCGGCCGTGTAATCCTTTTTCGCGTAGGCGATCTCCGCGATCCAGTACTGCGCGTTGCCCGCGTAGTCGCTCCCCGGATACAGCCGGATGTATTCTCGGAACTCGCCTGCGGCGAGGTCGTAGTTTTTTCTCGAAAGGTCGAGATAGGCCGCGTCGTACAGCGCCTTGGCGCTCTCCGGAGACGGCGGGGCCCCGGATTCCGCGGCGGCCGCGTCCCCGGCTCCGGCCGGCCGGTCGAAATTCTGCATCATCCGCGACATCCGGCTCCCGGTGTCGTCGAGCAGATTGCGCAGATAGGCGGTTTCCTCTCGGAGGGACGACATCTCGGAGATCAGGTCGGCCTTCACCGAGGCGTTCGATTCCCGCAGGGACTGGATGGAGCGGTTGATCTCCCTGAGCTGTTCCCGCATTTGCTCGTTGTCCTTCTGCAGGCCGGCGAGACGGTCCTGGATGGCGGCCGTGTCCTCCTGAAAGCGGACGATTTCCTTCCGCGAGGCGCAGCCCGCGGCCAGGCACGCGACGAGCAGAAGAATCGGGAATAAACCGATCTGGTCTTTCAAGGTCATCTCCGGATTATGGTAATATAATGAAACGCGGGTTCTGAATCAATCGGGCGTACGGAAGCCTGTTCATTCCGGTTCCAATATTTCTGGTTGATCGCAAATTGGGCTTCTGGCCGCTCCGACGGGTCTGATTCCCCGCCGCTTGCCTTCAACCAGAAGACATATGATCGCTTTGTCCCGCGCAGAGGGGCGGCGTCCATCATCCAAGTTTCTTGTGATACCCCGCTGCTTGCGGCGGGGTCCCTCATTCCGCTGATGGGCCGGAGGGGAAGGGCGACCAGGCGGGCGACAGATTCCCGCCCCCGCGGGTGACCTGGAAGAGGCCCGTCCCGTCCTGCCGCATGATGAAAATGTCCCAGCGTCCCCCCGGGTTCGACGAGAACGCGAGGTGCAGGCCGTTCGGGGACCAGCAGGGGTCCTCATGCGAGTATGGGTCGTCCGTCAGCTGAATCCGGTTCTCGCCGTTGACGTCGATGACACACACCTGAAAACCGGTGCGGTCGCGGGTCACGTAGGCGATGCGGTCCCCTTTCGGCGACCACGCGGGCGAATCATTGTAACCGCCCTCCCAGGTCAGCCGCCGCACGTTCCCGCCCGAGGCGTCCATCAGGTAGATCTGGGGGGAGCCGCCGCGGTCCGAGGTGAAGGCGATCTCTCGCCCGTCCGGAGACCAGGCGGGCGAGCAGTCGATGGCCGGGCTGTCGGTGAGCCTGCGGAGCGCGCCGCCGGTTTCGTCCGAGCAGAAGAGGTCCGAGTTCCCGTTGGTGGTGAGCGTGAACGCGATCCATTTCCCGTCCGGAGACCAGGCCGGCGAGGTCTGCATGCCGCCGGCCGCGGCGAACCGGGCCGCGCGCCCGGCTTCCAGGTCGAACACCGCCAGCCTGGGCCGGCCGGAGGCGTAACTGGTGTAGCAGAGCCGTCTTCCGTCCGGGGACCAGGAGGGCGACAGGTTCAGCGAATCGTCCGGCGACACGCGGCGCACGTCCGCGCCGTCGATGTCCGAAACCGTGACCGTGCCGGCGCGGCCGCGCTTGATGATGTAGGCGATGCGGGTCGAGGCGATTCCACGCTCGCCGGTGAGATGCAGGAGCACGGCGTCCGCCCATTCGTGCGCCCGCACGCGGAAATCCGTTTCGGTGACGCGGACCGCGCTCTCGAGGATCACGGATTTCGTCGAGGCGTCCTTCAGCCTGGCGCGGATTTCCACGCCACCGTCCCTCGCGGAACAGCGGGTTTCGATGAAGGCGGCCGCCTCCCGCGGCACGGCGCCGGACGGCGCGGGCAGAACGCGGATCAGGCCGGTGAAGTCCAGATCGGCGATCAGGATGTCCCGCATCCGCGGGATCCATGCGGCGTCGCGGACGGATTCGAACGGGGGGATCGCGACCGGAATCGCGGTGAACGCGCCGGTCTGCACCTTCAGGTGGTATTCCTTCTGGCCGGCCGCGGCCGGGCCGGTCCAGGCGGGGAGCAGGCAGGCGGCGCAGATCAGGAGGAGAACGCGGTTTTTCACGGAAGCGCCTCGAATGTGACGTGTATTTTCAGGTAATCCTGCGTCATGCCGCCGGGCGGGGGCGGAAACCGTCCCGCGTTCATGACCGCCCTGAGCGCGGCCTGATCGAACAGATAGAACTCCGTTCCGGCCTCCAGTTCCACGTCCGATACGCGGCCGTCCCGGTGGATGATGAACCCGACCTGGGCCGTCCGCGACTCCCTGCCCCCGGTCCGCCTGTAGGGCGGGGACCAGTTTTCCTGTATCCTGAGCTGGATGAGGTTCAGATAATAGGAATAGGGAAACGCCCCTCCCTCCACGCGGACAGCCGGGCCGGTGGCCGTCCCCGGCACATGCTCCTCGCGCGGGGCCGGTTTGCGCTCTTCGCGATCAGCGGGCGGTTCCGACGGTTTCTCCACAGGCCGACCATTCTCGGGTTCCGCTTCGTCCGGTTTTACGACGAGGGCAGCGGCAGGCACCGCCTCCAGTTCCGGTCCCGTTTCCCGCGCCGGAGCGGGAGCCGCATGAAGTGAAACGCGCAGGATCAGGCCGGGTTCCGGAAGTGCGGGCGCCCGGCGGCCGACGAAGAGCAATCCGAACAGAAAGGCGTGCAGGCCGAAGGAAACCGTCAGCCACCGTTTCATGGCGCGGGTCCGGGCGAAACCACGAGTCCCACGTCCGCGATGCCGGCCTGGCGGATGCGGTCCATCACCTCGATGACCCGGCCGTACGGCAGTTCCTTGTCCGCTTCGAGCAGAACCGGCCGGCCCGGAGACTCGAGGCGGCTCCGTACGAGAGCGGGTCTCAGATCGTCCGGCGGCACCGGGCTTCCGTCCACGAACAGGTTCCCTTCCGCGTCGAGGGCCACGATGACCGGGTTTGCGGCCGGAACGGGCGGAGCCGAGGCCCTCGGCAGGCGGACTGGAATGCCGCCCTTAAACGCGGGCGCCGCGATGATGAAGACAATCAGCAGAACCAGCGCCACGTCGACCAGATTGGTGACATTGATGTCGGCGATCGGCGCAAAACGCTCCCGTCTCATGCCGCGCTTTCCCCGTCGAACCGTTTTCGTGATTCGTCCGAGAAAAGGTCGAGCCGGTCCTCGATTTTTCTGAGTTCCGCGGCCGCCCAGTTGTGGGCCGCGAGCGCCGGTATGGCCACAGCCAGTCCCGCGGCCGTGGTGATGAGGGCCTCGGCGATGCCCGGGCCGACGGCCGAGAGATCCGCGGTTCCCTGGAGGCCGATCTGGATGAACGATTCCATCACGCCCCAGACCGTGCCGAACAGGCCGAGAAAGGGGCTGATGCCCACGATGGTGGAGAGAAGCGTCAGGTTTCTGGAAGGCTGTTCCAGCGTCTCGGAGAGCGTGGACCGTACCAGGAGCGCGAGGTCCGGAGCGGCCACGGAGACCGCGGCCCGATCCAGGCCGGCCGCCTGCCGTTTCTGCCTGAACGCGTGATATTCCCGGTACGCCCGCATGTAGAAAACCGCCGGGGCGCAATGCGGATAATCCCTGCTCAGCCTGTACAGGTCCGCGTTTCCTGGGTTCTTTCGGACCAACGCGTCGAACGCTTTCGACTGGCCGCGGATTCTTCTGAACAGGATGAGCTTCTCCAGAATGACCGCCCAGGAGACGATGGACAGAACGCCCAGCAGGATCAGAACCGATCTCGCAACCCAGCCCGTATTCAGGATGAGGCCTACGATATTTCCCATGAAAGAGGAACCTCCGGACGATTGATAGGAATGGGACTTGCGACAGAAAAGGGCAAATGAAATGCCACTCTTCCAAACCCGCCGGAAACGGTTGAATTTTTCCGTATAAGTGGTTATCTTCCGGCTGGAATAAAAATACGATAATTTCATGAATATTCAAAGGGATATCCCGTGAAGTGGAACATCAGGCCCAGGATGATCGCCGGTTTTGTCAGCATGAGCGTGCTGTTCATCCTGTTCAGCGCTGTGGCCATCTTGTATACAGACCGCATGCTGGCCAAGACCCGGGATATGCTCAAGGAGAATGTTTCAAGCCTGAAGGCCGCGGAAGAGCTTGAAATCGCGCTTCTCGACATGAAGGGGATCGCGGCGAATTATCTGCTGGACGGGCAGTCGCAGTGGCTGAACATCTTCAGGGAAAAGGACAGGATATTCCGCAGGTGGTTCGGCGTGGCGTGGGCGCAGGCCCGCACCGAGGAGGAGAGACAGCTCCTGTCCGATACGGAAGCGCTGTTCGGCCGCTATCAGAGCCTGTACCGGACCATGCGAAGGCTCCATCAGGAGGGCGATGCCGAGGCCGCGCGCCTGATTCTGAACGGACCCATGCGCGACACGTTCAGCGCGATCTACGAGAAATGCGAGAATTACCTCTTCATCAATGAAAAGATCATGCACCGGACCAGCGAACAGCTGGTGCGAGAGAACCGCATCATCAAGGCCGTCATGATCGTTTTCGCGGCCGGGAGCGTCCTGCTGGGACTCGTCTTCGGGATTCTGATCGCGAGGAGCATCACTCAGCCCCTGTACCGGCTGATCGTGAACGTCAAGGGCGCGACGGGCGAGAATGTGCTCGAGGAGATGGAAATACCGGATGAGTCGGAGTTCGACAAACTGGACAAGCACATCCGCGTGCTGATCGACCGGATCCACCGGACGAACCGCGATTTGATCCAGAGCCGGCGCCTGCTCATCCACTCGGAGAAACTGGCCATGCTCGGATCTGTGGCCGCGGGACTCGCGCACGAGTTACGCAACCCGCTGACATCCATCAAGATGCTGATCTATTCGCTTCGGGACAAGGCGGGGGGGCATTCCCAGACCAGCCGCGATTACGAGGTGATGCTCCGGCAGATCACGCGCATGGAGTCCTTCCTGCAGAATTTTCTCGATTTTGCGCGTCCGCCGGAGCCGGAATTCAAGGAGGTCCGTCTCAAAGAGACGCTCGATCAGGCCCTGCACCTGATGCGGCCGCAGATTGAGGCCGCCCGCGTCCGGCTGAAAACCGCATGGGCCGCGCCGGATCCGGTCGTCCGCGCGGATCCGGGCCAGCTGAAGCAAGTCGTGGTCAATCTTGTTCTCAACGCCGTACAGGCGATGGCCGGCGGCGGCCGGCTGTGGATCGAAACCGCCGTGACCGGAGGGCCGGACAGTCAGGCCGAAATCCGGATTTCGGACAGCGGTCCCGGTATCCCGGAGGCGCTCCTGCCGTCCGTTTTCGAGCCCTTCAACACAACCAAAGAAAACGGCACCGGTCTCGGCCTGGCGATCAGCCAGCAGATTGTCAAGAATCACGGGGGAATCGTGCGTGTCGAAAACATCCGGCCCCGCGGCGCCCGATTCGTTGTCCAACTGCCGTACGCGGAAAGGCCCTTCGGATGAAAAGCCAGATACTCATTGTCGACGACGAGGAAAGTGTCCGGTATTCCTTCATGCGTTTTCTGCAGGACCAGCCCTTCGATGTGGTCGAGGCGGCCAGCGGAGAGGAAGCGCTGAGCCGGTGCGACGGACGTATTTTCGACCTCATCTTCCTGGATGTCAAACTGCCCGACCGGTCCGGTCTCGATGTGCTCCGGGATATCCGGGAGAAGGACCCCAAGGCGACGGTCATCGTCATGACAGCCTTCGGCACGACGGACACGGCCATACAGGCCACCAAATACGGCGCCTACGACTATGTGCTCAAGCCCTTCGACATGCCGGCCATGGAGAGTCTCATCCGCAGCGGCCTGAAGAACAACTATTTCATGCGTAGAAAAGTGACGTTCAGGGCGCAGGAGTCGGCGGCGGAGGCCGGCGCGGACCGCATCATCGGCCGGTCCGCGCCCATGCAGAACGTTTACAAGATCATCGGGAAGGTGGCGGACAGCAATGTCAGTGTCCTGTTAAGGGGGGAGAGCGGAACCGGAAAGGAACTGATCGCCAGGGCCGTTTACCAGCACAGCGGGAGAATGGACAAGCCTTTTCTCGCCGTGAACTGCGCGGCCATTCCGGAGACCCTTCTCGAGAGCGAACTGTTCGGTTATGAAAAGGGCGCGTTCACCGGGGCGGTTCGCCGCAGAATCGGCAAATTCGAACAAGCCGACCGGGGCACGCTCTTCCTGGACGAAATCGGCGACATGTCCCTCTCCACACAGGCCAAGATACTCCGTGTGCTCCAGGAGGGACGATTCGAGCCGCTGGGGAGTGAGAAAACGGTTCAGGTCGACGTGCGCCTCATCGCGGCGACGAACCGGAACCTGGAGAAGGGAATCCGGGAAGGCCGGTTCAGGGAGGATCTGTATTACCGCATCAAGGTGGTGTCCATCCACCTGCCCCCCCTGCGCGAACGGATTCAGGACCTGGAGGAACTGACCGCCTATTTTCTGGACAAATACGGTAACGCATACCGGAATGAAGCCATGAAGCCCGCTCCGGGTCTTCTGGAGGAGATGCGCAAGTATTCATGGCCCGGCAACATCCGGGAACTGGAGAATGTCCTGAAACGGGCGGTCCTGCTCAGCAAGACCAGCGTCATTCCGAAGGAACTCGTTTTGGAGGAAATGGAGCACCGGGCCGATCGTCCCGATGAGGAGAATCGGGGCGTGGACGGGGCCGATGAAACAGCGGAGGGAGGATCCCGACCGGACGGAATCACCCTTTACGAGGCGGTCATGTCCAGGACGGAGAAAAGCCTGATCTCGCGTGTTTTAAAAGAAACCAGAGGCAACCAGGTGCGGGCGGCTAAAATTCTGGGCATTTCCCGCATGACCCTGCGAAAAAAAATCAGGAAATACGGCATGGAGGATTGACCATCTGATTGTATACATAATGGACAATTTGTAAATGTTTTAGACGTTTCTCCTGAGATTCCCCTTCGCCTCTTTTCAAGATAAAAACATATTAATTCTATATTTACGGGCAATGCCGGACTTCGGCACAGGAATTGTCCTGCTTTTCCTATAATGGATTCAGCTCCTGGAGCATGGAAAGGCGATATGAACCGGTTTTCCCTTCTCATTCTGACCGTTCTCGTGGGCCTCAACTGCGCTTGCGGCCAAAAGCCTGAACCGTTGAATCCGATTCTGGATGACTGCTCCCTCGATGCGGTTATGGGTAAATCCTTGCGCATCCAGTCCCTGCTTGACGGGGCATTGCGGCATGAGCGGAACGGAAACACGGCGGCCGCGGCCAGAAACTGGCGTCAGGCGAGGGATGAGTATTATGTTTTCCATCATTTCTATCTGCCGTTGGAAAACGCGAAAATCCGGATCGCCCAGGCGGCGAGACGCCATGCCCTGAAGGATGCGGCCGGCGCTGAGGCCGAAATGACAAGCGTGCGGCTGATTCTGCTGGATGTCCGGTCAAAAATGACCGGTCGGAATATCCGGGGCATCGATCCTCTGTTGACGGATACGGAAGACCTGGAGAAGGATATCCGCACATTGAAGCGGGGAACAGATCGGTTTTCCGCCCTGGTTTCCGTGATCGATTCGCTGGTTTCCAATTGAACAATCGGACAGAAGCAGCGAGGGTGGTCAGATGAAAAACTGGATTCCGGTTATTTTTGCCGTGTCGGTCGTGCTGGCCGGATGCAGCAAACAGGTTCAGAAAAATCCTGAGGGCGAGGGCAGCATCACGGAGGAAAGGGTTCAGACGCCCGCGGAGCCGCGCCAGGAACGGAAGGTGGAACCGAGGCCCGAAAGAAGCGCCGCCGCGATCGTCCTGGACAACGTGTATTTCGACTACGACCAGCACGCGCTGTCATCCCAGGCGCGCGGCGTGCTGGCCGGGCACAGCCGCACGCTCAGGGAGAACCCGGGCGTGCGCGTGCGGATCGAGGGGCATTGCGACGAACGCGGCACCATCGAATACAACCTGGCCCTCGGCGAGCGTCGGGCTGTTTCCGTAAAGCGTTATCTCGTCGACGCCGGCGTGGATGAGCGGCGCATCTCGACCATCAGTTACGGCAAGGAGCGTCCCGCGGACCCGGGGCACAACGAGCAGGCCTGGGCTCTGAACCGGCGGGCGGTGTTCATCGTCACCCCGTGACAACCGGGGCGGTTTTTCTTCAACATCATCACCTCTTCACCTTTTGGCAGGCCATCCGAGGCGCAACCCGGATGGCCTTTTTTACGCGGCGGACGGCCTGAAACATCAAGGGTGTTTGTTCGCTGTCTGCAAATTGCCGCTTGACAATCACGGAACTGTTTTCTAATTTAAAGAGTTGTAATAAACCTGCTGTTTTATGCGGAGGGCCCTTGCACTTCCCCGATATCCGCACCATCCTTTTAACGACGCTGGTCATTGAAAGCATCTGTGTCTGGCTCATCGCCCTGCAGTGGCGGAGAAACCGGAAACGATATCCGGGCCTGTTTTTCTGGGTGATGAATTTCCTCCTGGAGGCGGTGGCCCTTTTTCTGGTCGTCTTGCGCGGCTGGATTCCGGACTGGGCCTCCGTGGTGCTGTCGAATGTTCTGGCGCTGAGCGGAACCCTTCTGCTTTACATCGGGCTGGAGGTTTTCACCGGAAAGCGAAGCCGCCAGACTCATAATGTCCTGCTGATCGGCGTTTTTTCGGTCGTGCACGTCTGGTTCACCTATGCCCGGCCCGATCTGGCGGCCCGCGATCTGAATCTCTCCATCGTCTGGCTCATCATCGGGCTTCAAGGCGTCCTGCTCCTCATGCGGCGGGTCGATGCCCCGATGCGGGGCATGACGCGCGGAGTTGGGATGGTGTTCGGATTATTCTGCCTGATCCACATGGTCAGGATCATTCAGTTCTTCGTAAGCCGGGAGACGGGGCAGGATCTGTTCACTTCCGGAACTTTCAACTCGGCTGTCCTGTTCGGTTATCAGCTGATCTCCATTCTGTTTCTGTACACCCTGATGCTCATGGTGCAGACCCGCCTGCAGGAAGACGTCGAAAAGCAGGAGGAGAAATTTTCCAAGGCCTTTCATTCGGCCCCCTACGGAATCATGCTGACCCGCCTCTCAGACGGCTTGATTTTCGAAGTCAATGAAGGTTTTGAGAGGATGTCCGGGTACCGTTCTTCGGAAGTGATCGGCAAAACGACGCTGGGCCTGGGGGTCTGGGTGAATGAATCCGATCGGGAATCAGTCCTCCGGGAACTGTCCGAAAAGGGAATGGTCCTCAACAGGGAGTTTCAATTCAAGACCGCGACGGGCGGAATCCTGACGGCCCTGTTCACGACAGAGCCGATGATCCTGCACGGTCAGAAAGTGCTGATTTCCACCATCAATGACATCAGCGAGCGGAAGCGGGCCGAAACCGAGCGGGAAACCCTCATCCACGACCTGTACCAGGCGCTGTCGAAGGTTAAAACGCTCAGCGGCCTGCTGCCGATCTGCGCTTCATGCAAAAAAATCCGAAACGACAGGGGATACTGGGAGCATATCGAATTGTACATCAGCGAACATTCAGAGGCGGATTTCAGCCACGGCATCTGCCCGGAGTGCGCCGAAAGACTGTACCCTGAGATATTCGGAGAAAAGAAGACGACTGGGGGCCGGACCAAAAGAGAGCATGGGAAAAACTGACACAATCCTCATCTTTTCCTAACAAACGACGGTTACATTGTTCTCCTGAGAGCGGTGGTTCACCAAGCCGCCGCTGGTTCAAGACCACAGGAGGACACATGGCCCACCTGTTTATGGACGATGGACAGTTCGAATCCGAGGATTATTCCAGTAATTACATTTATTTTGACGGGGAAGACCCGGAATGCGTCCGCCGCATGCAGAATCTGGCAAAGCGCCTGGCCGCATCCGCACCTGAAGAGCGCAGTACGGTCATGGACCGGGCGCGGGCGTTGCGGCTGAACCCGCGCGACGCGGGCTGAAGAGAGCCGCATCCGCCGACACTCAGGGTCCTCGCCACACCAGGACAGCGGCCGCGATGCCGAGGCCGTCGGCTGCCAGGTCCCGCCAGCTGAACCCGTCCCCGCCCCAGAAGCCGAAACGCTCCCACGGAACAACCGCGTCCTTCCCCTCCCAGAGGACGCCCGTTGAAAACACGGCGGATGCCGAGGGTCCTTCCTCCGCCTCGTAAACACGCAGGATCGAATACAGGCAGGCGGAGGCCGCGAAGTGCTCGATCTTGTCCTTGCGGAGTCTGCCCGAGGGCTTGAAGAACGAGTCCCGCGCCCACCTCCAGGCCGGCCGGTCAGGAGCGCCGGGCTCGGCGGATCGGGTGCCGGTAGCGTCCCTGGGCATCAGTGAAATGGAAAAGGGGGCAACCGCCGGGCGGGTCATGTCCGGCGTCTTCCGGATCAGGGCCCTGGTTCCATTCCCGGCCGTCGCGGGCGGGCAATCCCGGCCCAACGCGGATCCAAAAAGGCACAGGGCGATCCCCGCGGCAGCGGTCAGTGCCGGCACCGGGGATTTCCGGCGTCCGGATATCCGGTCCGAAGGCATCGTGTCGTCTCCGTCATGAATGGGGTGGGCGGACTGATCCAGGCCTGCAATATAAGCATTTCAACAAAAGGCCGCAACGTTTCCAGACCCGAAAGAGCCGGAGGGCCTTTCCGGTTCCACGTTTTTTCCGTATGGTTTTTTTGAAAAAATATCTGTATACTGTGGCTTCGGAACGCGTTCAGCCGGTCATCCGGGCGGCGCGTTCCCGATGGCCATCGAACCAGCCGGGTATCGCCATGGAAATCATCCGATCCGTATTCATCGACGCCCTGTATCTCCTGGCCTTCATCAATCCCATGAGCAAGATCGCGGTTTTGTCCGGACTGCAGGCGTCGGATCATCCGGTTCAACTGCCCGCCATCATCCGCAAGGCGAGCTTCACGGCCGCGGGCATCCTCCTGGGCCTGATGCTGTTCGGGGATTTCATTCTGAACCGGATCTTCCGGGTGGAATTGCAGGCCCTGCTGATCGCGGGCGGTGTGGTCCTGTTCTGGGCGGGTTTCGACGCCTTGCGGAAAGGCGTGTTTTTCGAGGAGGACACTCCGGAATCCGCGGCCGACCTCGCTATCGTGCCGCTGGCCTGTCCGATGATCGCGGGTCCCGCGACTATCGCCTCGTCCATCGCCCTGGTCGGCCGGGAAGGGTTCTGGGGCCCCTCGGTCGCCGTGCTCCTTGCGATACTGGTGAATGCGGTGTTCATGCGTTTCTCCGTGCCGATTGCGGCCTTGCTGAAGAAGCTGGACCTGCTCAGCGCCCTCATCCGGATCACGGGTCTCATCGTCATGACGATCGGGGCGCAGATGGTGCTCAACGGGCTGGAGCAGTGGCGGGCGGCGGTTCCGTAACGGGACGCCCGGAACGGGTCGGGCGGCCCGGCGGCGTTTCGCCGGAACCGGGAAAAGGGAGCCTTCCGAAAGAGGGCTCCCTTTTTTCGCACCGGAAAGCATGAAAATGGACTTCTGAAAAACGAGGGGAATCGACGATGCGCGGTATTCCCCGTCACGGAAAGATCAGATCGAACGCTTGACCCGACTGCGAGGCGCGCTGCATCTCGTGTTTATCGAGCCTTGAACCCTTCCTCGATGACCGCCTGCCCCTGGCGCATCATGTTGTGAAAATGTGTGTATTTGAACAGGCTGTTTCGGCCGATGAGCCTCAGGTTGCGGAATGATTCCAGGTATTTCAGAATGCGGCCGACTTTGACCGCGTGTCCGGTCTCGAGAATCGGGTAGGCGTGCTCCAGCCGCTCGACCCGTTTTCCGATGACGTCGGCCTCCCGGATCCATCCGATCCGCGCCAGGCTGTCGACCACGGACCGGACCGCGCCGGCCTCGTCGTCCGGGCAGGCCGCGCCCTTGCCGCCGCAGGGGATTTCGGCCAGAAGCGAGGTTTTCCCGGCCGGAGACATGCGGCCGCTCCGGTTCCTGGGTTCGGACACCCGGTTGAACGGGAATTCGGGATCGGGAAAATAGACGGTTCCGGACCGCGTGACCGATTCGCGGTCGATCATCAGCATGACCAGAATCAGGCTCCGGTACGAGAGGCTCGCGGCCAGAGACGCGATTTGCGGGGGGCAGGCGGGGTCCATCATGGAGATGAAGAGCGGAAGGGGAAGGGTGCTGATCACGCGGTCCGTTTCCACGGTTTCGCGTCCGTTCAATTCCACGGCGGTGACGCGGCCTTCGCGATGCAGGACTCGGGTGACACGGCTGTCCGTCCGGATGCGGCCGGGCCCGATGAATCCGGTCAATCCATCGATGATGCCGCCGAATCCCCCCTCCGGATAGTAAAAGGCGCCGTCCAGGTGGCGTGTCTTGATCCGTCCGGAGGTGAAAGCCTCGAGCAAAAAGGTGGTGAGCGACAGCCCCTTGAGCCGCTTTCCGGACACGTCCAGGGACAGCCGGCCGCAGGGGAGACCCCACAGCTTTTCGGAATAGTTCAGCAGGAACCGTTTCGCGATGGGCCGGCCGTACTTGTGCACGGCGAACCGCTCGAAATTATCCGCGTCCCGCCCGCGGCCCCCGAGCCGGGCGGAGATCAGGTGGAGCCCGGCGTTCATCGCGCCAAGCGGGCCGATGTTCCGGATCAGGTTGAAGGGGGACAGGGGAAAGTCGATCAGCCGGCCTTCGGAATAAATCTGACTTCCGATTTCGATGACCGGCAGTCTTTCGCCGAGAAGATCCTTCATCTCCTGCGTCAGCCGGCTGTCCTGGTCGTGGAACCGATGCGCGCCCAGGTCGAAGCGGAAGTCGCCGCAGGAGCGGGTGCGGCACATGCCCCCGGCGCTTTCTTCCGCCTCTAAAACCGTGAAATCCAGCCCGGCGGACGCGGCATAATACCCCGCGGCCAGTCCAGCCGCCCCGCCTCCGAGTATCGTGATGCGGCCGGGGGGCCGGCCTGCATGTTTTCTGTGTTTCATGTTCTCCTTCGAATCGCGGAACGGACCGAAGCCCGTTCTCTCGCATGCCACCCTGAAATATACACACACGCGCCGGCGAGCGCGAACGCCCAGAGGAACAGGAGCCGGACCACACCGAACATAGCGGCCGGACCCGCCGCGACGCCGAACCATCCGAGGAAAAGGATGAATCCCGCCTCCCGAACGCCGTACCCTCCGATTGACGGCAGCAGAACGGAAACGAAGCTCAATGGAATCACGACCGTGAAGGCGCGAAAGGGCGCCTCCAGGCCGGGGATCGCGAAGGTCAGCATCCAGCCGCTGAAAATCGGCACGAGCTGGTTCGCGGCGCTCCAGCCAACGGCCCCGGCCAGGGCTCCGGGATGCCTGCGGCAGGCGTCGAGAACCCGGCCGGCCTGGCGGGCGCCGTCGTGAAAAGCGGCCGAGGGCACGATCCGCAGGCCGGACTTGAGCGCGGACCGGAACCTGCGGGACACCAGAAGCGCGGCCGCCGCGGTCATTCCGGCCAGAAGGACCGCTGCGGACAAGGACACGTTCGCAGGCACCCGGGAGTCCGCCCAGAACGCCAGGCCCCCGAACGCGACAAAGGACGCGGCTACCGCCATGCCGATCAGCCGCTCGGCCAGAATGGTTCCCAGCATGCCGCCCGCGGGATGGCCGGTTTTCCGCGACGCCAGAACCCCCCGGACCACGTCCCCGCCGTGGCCAGTGGGCAGGAAGGCGTTGAAGAAGGATCCGACGAGAAAAAAACGGACCGCGTCCCTGAACCGCAGGCGAAAGCCCGCCAGGGCGGCAATGCCCCGCCAGCGCAAAGCGGAGGGCGCCACCCACAGGGCGTTCAACATAAAAGCCGGAACCACCATGCCCCAGCGGACGGACGCCAGGCGGTCCGGAAGCGACTCCAAGCGCAGACCCCGGATGAACCAGGCCAGCGTGACGGCCGTGACGAGTATGCGAAGGGCGATTCGAACGGCGGGTCGTCTCATTCCGCGGCGGACTTTCCGATCCGGTTGACGACGAATCTGAACTTGTTGGTCGAAGGGAAAGGCACTTCGTCCACGACATGCGCGCGGATCGTCATGTCCTCTCCCAGTTCCCGGCGGATGTCCGACGCAACGAGGGTCCGCAGGCCGTCGTCGTAATTCCGGGCCGGTACGAGGTACACGTCGAGGCCGCCGGCTTCGAACTGCACCACCTGCGACGCCCGGATACCGTCGTAGTATTTGAACAGTCCGTGCACGCCCGACACCCAGTTGCCTTTGGCGTCGAGTATGCGGTCCACGACGCGTCCCCGCAGCGTCTTCACAAGCGGAAGCGTCCGGCCGCAGGCGCAGGTTTCACCGGAGGCCACCGCGAAGTCGCCGGTGTCGTACCGGAGCAGCGGAAACGCGCGGTTGTGCAGGCCCGTGGCCACGATTCTCCCCTCCTCCCCGGGCCCGGCCGGTGTCCCGTCCCCCTTCAGTATTTCCACGACGCCGTACTCCGGCGCGATGTGATACCCGCCCGCCGGGCACTGGCAGATCAACGCGGTGTGTTCGATCAGCCCGTAGCTGTCCCCCACGGGCCGGCCCGTCCAGTCCTCGATGACGGACCTCTCGTGTTTCGGAAGGGTTTCGGCGACGGACACGACGATGTCGGGCCTGACGTCGTCGATGCCCGCTTTCCGGAAAAGCCGGCACAGATGGCCGATCGCGGTGGGGTGGCCCCGCCACATGCGGATCCGACGCCGTTTCAGCATGTCGCGGCATTCCCCGATGTTGGACTCGTCCCAGAACAAGCTGGACGTTTCGAGGCCGCGGCATTTCCAGTTCCACGCCCATTTGTCCTCGAGATGCCGCCGGAAATTCCGGATGTCCAGAAACGGGGTTCCGAGCCTGTACCCGAACCAGGAATAATGGCGCCAGTTGCACGTCAGTTCCAGAATGTTGCTGTCCAGGTCCCAGTACACCTGCATGGGAGTTCCCGTGGTTCCGGCGGTTCGGATGGGCTTGGCCCGGACCTGTTGGAAATTGTCCGCCCGGAGCGATTCCATCCGGTCGATCACAACGTCCTTGGACAGCACGGGCAGGCGGCGGAGATCCTCCATGGACCGCAGATCGGCCCGGTTCAGGCCCAATAGCCGCCATGTCTCCCGGTAATAGGGGACCCTGGAATAACAGTGGTCCAGAAGCCCTGACAGCAGTTTCCACTTCAGATTTTGCTGTCTCTCGATGGGCCAGTACTGGCTTCTCCAGAGGATGCCCCGCCAGTACAGGAGCCGGTGCAGGGAAAAGAAATCGGATAAATCGAACCGGACCATTCAGCGCCTTTCGTTCCGCGCGGCGGCCCGCACGCGGTCGTTCCGCACCCAGTATTCGATCTGCCGGACCGGGACGAGGGTGTAACGCGATTCCAGATACCGCCTCAGGTCCGCGGCCTCGTCGTCCGGCAGCACGCCCCGCCGCCTGAGGCGCTCCGTGAAGTCCCCCCCCTCCGGCCAGACGAGAAAGCGGTTGATGATCACGGACGGTTTGCGGTTCCGGATGTCCGCGCCGATGCCCGCGAGCCGGCCCCGGATCAGCGGATCCCCCAGGCAGAACACGTACTGCCACCCGGTGCTGATGTACGAGGCGTTCCGGTTCGTGACCGGATGTTCGGGCGTCGTGCAGATCACCGGGTCGTCGCCCGCGAGCGTCTTCAGCGTCCGGATGCTTCCGGCCACCTCCCCGTAGAGCCCGAGGCGGACGTAGCGCTGCGCGGTGTGCACGCCGCCCCACAGGATGACGCCCGCGAGAAGGGCCGGCAGGACGGCGCGCCGGTCCCGGGACCATTTCCGCGTCAGCGACGCGAGCGGGCCCGCGGCCGCGACGAGAGCGGTCAGCACGAACATCTGCTGATAGTATTCGTAATGCGTCCGGGCCGGTTTCAGGTAAACGAGCGCGGACAGCGCGGCGAACACGGCCAGCAGGCGGCCAGCCGCCCGGTCCGGTTCGCGGACGGATCGGAGCAGGCGCAGGCAGCCCCACGCGCAGAAAAACGCGGGGATCGCCTGAACGCTTCCGCCGAACACGGAGGCGCCCGTTGTGATCCGGTGCGCGTTGAAGCCGAAAACCCAGAGCCGGAACAAGCCGAGAAGCCCGTTCGCGGACAGCCAGAGGAACAGCGGCGCCAGTCCGGCCGCGATCCCCGCCGCGTGCGCCGCTATCCGCCGGAGGGCCGGCTTCCAACCCTGCCGGTCTAGGATCATCCATGCGGGTGCCAGCAGGAGGAAGGGCGCGTATTTCGGCGAGAATGAGAGCCCCAGGCCCAGGAGCAGTCCGGCCAGGCCGAAATCCGGAACTGTCCCGCGGCGCAGCAGAATCCAGAGTCCCGCCAGATTGCACAGAACGGCCGGCAGGTCGGGCCTCATGTTGAAAAGCTGGAGATTCAGGAAATTGCCCAGGAAGAGGACCGTGACCGGCCACGCCGCGAGGTTGTCCTTCCAGACTGTTTTCGCCATGCGGATGAGGAGGCCGAGAATGCCGAGGCTGATGAGGCCGGAGAGGAGCCTGGCGCTTTCCGCGGGATGGGAGGCCACTGCCGGGATCCGGAAAAGCGGCGCGTAGAGGATGTACAGCATGGGGCTGTGATGCTGAAAGAAATCATTGTAGGGAAGAAGTCCCTGCGAGACATGCCAGGCGGCGCTGATGTGCTCGATCTCGTCGTGGTCCGGTGGAAAAGCGAATAAAAACAGCGAAAAACAGGCCGCGGCGGAGAACCCCGCGAGAATCGGAAAAACCCTCCGGAAGCGGGGCGCATTCCGGAAAGCGCTCCAGGCCAGGCCGATCAGGCAGCAGAGCCCGAGAAAAAGGATGCCCATCAACACGGCCCGCGGATAGAGCAGGTCGTTGACCATACTCAAATGGAACATGGATTCCGCCTTTTCGGTCAGCCCCGGCCGGAGGAGGGAGAGGAAATGGGGCAAGCGCCGGCCTCGAAACGTTTAACCTTCAAATTTAGGGCGTCCAATCGGAAAAACAAGCAAAATTGTGATGATTTCGTAAAAAAATGTCAAGGCGGCGCCTGCAAACCGGGACTGGTTGTATCGGACAGGACGGGACATGCTGCCTATCTGGAGCGATGCGCGTCGATCCTCCAGCACTTTTCCGTTGATAAATATCCGTTTAACACGTAAATTGAAGCAGGTTGCCATACAGCCTTTTCTTGTTCAGTCCAAGCCTTTTGACGGAATCGGAGCATGGATTTTCGCGTCAGTTCCGATCCCTGGCCGGCATAGAGAGCATCCTTTTAGGAAGAAGTTCAATCGTGTTCTCCGTCAGGAGTCTGACCACGTACGGAGGGAAGGGAGGATGAGATGAGATACCGAATACTTCTCTTTATTCTGCCTCCGGCGCCGCCGGTTTCCTGTTGAAAAATTTCCGATTCGGAGTTACATTCGATAGTTGAAACCGTCTGGAGAGCAGGGATGGCACCCGTTGCATTCGATAACAGCAGCCATGCGGCAAACAGCGACGATCTGCTCCGGATTTTCGAAAAAGCGCGATTCGGGCTGGCTGTTCTCGGCCCTGATCTCGGCCTTGTCCGGTTCAACGCCGCCTTCCTGAAAATAACCGGACTCGCCGCAGATCAATTGTCCGGCCGGCCCCTGACGGAATTTTTATCCCCTGAGGACATCCCGCGTTTCAGAGAAGCCGCGGACCGGGTCCGGTCCGGCGGATCCGAAGATTCGGACATGGAGGCTCGTTTTCCGCGTGAAGACGGACGTGACGGCCGTGTCGAAATACGGCTCTCCCGCGTGGACGGGCCGCGTTCGAATCTGCTGGTGTCCGCGGTTGAAATCTCCCGGCCAGAAACCGAGGTTTCGCCGTGGGCCGGAGGGGATGAGCGGTTCCGTCGTCTCTTCGAGAATTCGCGTGACTTTCTGTTTATCTCCGATCCGGAGGGCCGGATTCTGGAGATCAACCCGGCGGCCACCGCGCTATCGGGATACTCGGCGGAAGAGTTGAAGCGCCTCCGCATGGCCGACCTGTACCACCGGCCCGAGGACAGGAAGGTTCTGCTCGAAAAGCTGATGTCACGGGGGTATATCGAAAATCACGAAATCCGCGGCCGCAGAAAGGACGGCACGACCATCGACGTGCTGGTGAACGCCTCGGTGATACGCGACGAAACCGGACGCATCACGGGTTTTCAGGGAAGCATGCGGGATATCTCGGGCTGGAAGCGGACGGAACAGGCCCTGAAGGCGAGCGAGGAGCGCTTTCGCAGCCTTTACGAGAACGCGACAATCGGCATTTACCGCACCACGCCGGACGGCCGCATCCTTCTCGCCAATCCGGCCCTGGTCCGGATGCTCGGGTACTCGGGCTTCCAGGAGCTGGCCGGCCGGAACCTGAAGGATCCGGATTTCGAGCCGGCGTACAGCCGCCGCGAGTTTCAGGACCGGATGGAGCGTGACGGCACGGTCGAGGGACTGGAATCCGTCTGGAAACGCAAGGACGGAACCGAAATGCACGTGCGCGAATCGGCGCGGCTGATCCGCGGGGAGGACGGCCGGCCCCTGTTCTACGACGGGGTCGCGGAGGACATCACCGTCCGGGTGCGGACCGAAGAGGCCTTGAAACAGGCACAGACCCGCCTGTCGGGTTTCATGGATTCGGCCGCCGAAAGCATCTACCTTCTGGACGCGGACCTCAATTTCGTCGACGTCAACCGGCGCGGCCTGGAGATCCTGAACCTGAAACGGGAGCAGATCATCGGGAAAAACCTCGCCGACCTGCTGCCCGAACACAGGGAGTCATGGCGTTACACGCGGCACCTGGAGGTGATCCGCACGGGCGAACCGTTCGAAACCGAGGATTTCGTCGCCCACCCGGTCTTCGGAGACATGTATTTCATCGTGAAGGCCTTCAAGGCGGGGGACGGCCTGGGGCTCATCGCTCACGAGATCACGGGACGCGTCAGGGCCGAGCAGGCCCTGCAGAGCAGCGAGCGACGGTTCCGCGCGCTGATCGAAAACAGTTCGGACGCCATCGCCCTGATCGATTCTGCGGGCATCGTCCTGTACCACAGCCCGTCGTACGAGCGGGTCATGGGGTACCGCGCGGACGAGCGGGCCGGAAAGAGCACGTTCGATCTGATCCATCCGGAGGACAGGCCCCGGGTCTCGGAACTACTGGCCGGCATTCTCCGCGACGGCGGCCGGGTGCCGGTGCCGCCGGTCCGGGTGCGGCACGCGGACGGAACCTGGCGCTGGATCGAGGGCGTGGCCAACAACCTGATCGGCGAACCGGCCGTGTCCGCCCTGGTGGTCAATTTCCGCGACATCACCGAGCGCAAGGAGGCGGAAAAGGCGCTGGCCCACTCGCACGACCTGATGCGGTACATCATCGAGCACAACCGAAGCGCGGTGGCGGTCCACAACCGGGAGATGAAATACATCTACGTCAGCCAGCGTTACCTCGACGACTACAAGGTCAAGGAACAGGATGTGATCGGGAAGCATCACTACGATGTGTTCCCCGATCTGCCGCAGAAATGGCGCGACGTCCATCAGCGGGTATTGCAGGGCGCGGTGGAGAGCGCAGAGGACGATCCCTATGTCCGGGAGGACGGGTCCGTGGACTGGACCCGATGGGAATGCCGCCCCTGGTACGAGGCCGACGGATCCATCGGCGGGCTGATCGTCTACACCGAGGTCATCACCGAACGGAAACGCGCCGAGACCGAACTCCGGCTCGCCCACATGCGCAACGAAGCCCTTCTCGCCGCGATTCCGGACATTGTCATGGAAGTTGACAATCGCAAGATCTATACCTGGGCCAACCGGGCGGGCCTGGAGTTTTTCGGAGAGGATGTGGTCGGGAAGGAAGCATCGGAATATTTTGTCGGGGAGCAGGACGTTTACCGGAGTGTGCGCGCGGTCTTCGAAGGCCGGGAGGAGACCGTCTATGTGGAATCGTGGCAGAAACGGAAGGACGGCGAAAAGCGCCTGCTGGCCTGGTGGTGCCGGTCGCTCAAGGACGCGGACGGCAGGGTGACCGGCGCGCTGTCCTCGGCGCGGGACATCACGGACCGGAAGCGGATGGAGAACGAGCTCATGCAGAGCGAGGCCCTACTGCAGGCGTCGCAGAAGACGGCGCGCATGGGACACTTCATCTGGGACATCGGGACGGACAGCGTCACCGTGTCCAGAACCCTGGAGGAGGTCCTGGGAATCGACGCCCGGTATCCCCATACCCTGGAAGGCTGGCTCGGCCTGGTGCATCCGGAAGACCGTGCCCGGTTCCGGGACAGCCTGACGCCGGCCGGCATGCGGGAGCTCCGTTCATTCGACACGCTCTGCCGTGTCCGGAGGCCGAAGAGCCGGAAGATCCTGTGGGTGCAGGTCATCGGCCATGTCGAAATCGACGCGGTTGGAAACCCGGTGCAGTTCTTCGGGACGATTCAGGACGTCACGGAACGCAAGCTCGCCGAGGAACGGATACAGGCCGACCTCCGGGAGAAGGAGATCCTGCTCAAGGAAATCCACCACCGGGTGAAGAACAACCTGCAGGTGATCAGCAGCATGCTGGCGCTTCAGTCGAAGTCGATCGCGGACCCGGAAATCCAGGCGGTTTTCCAGTCGTGCCGCAACCGGGTTCACTCGATCGGCCTGGTGCACGAGAAGCTGTACCGGTCCAAGTCGCTGACCTCCGTCGATTTCAGCGAATACGCGAGGACCATGATCCGCGAGATGATGATTCATTATGACATGGGGAGCCGCGTCGGCGTTAAAATCTGCATGCGGCCGATTCAGCTGGACATCGAGACCGCGATCCCCGTCGGCCTCATCCTGAGCGAGCTGGTGACGAACGCGCTCAAGCACGCCTTTCCGGCCGACCGGGAGGGGACGCTCCGAGTGGATTTTCGCTCCTACCGGCGGCGTTTCTGGCGGATGGCCGTTTCGGATGACGGTGTGGGTCTGCCCCGCGGAAAGAACGGACCGGGATCCGAGGGGTTCGGCATGGAGCTGATCCGGATCCTGACGGAACAGCTCGATGGCAGGCTTCAGGTCCGCCGGGCGAAGGGCGCGACCTTCACGGTCACTTTTCCCTCGGCCGAGGCGTCGCAGGAATCCAGAAAACCCGCCCGGAGAAAGGTTTGACATGCATGCCATCGAACAAGCCCTCGCGGCCGCCGCTGACCGGGTCTGGGGCATCCCCCTTCTCGTGCTGCTGTTCGGAACCCACCTGTTTCTGACGGTGCGGCTCCGCTTCATCCAGCGGTACCTTGGATCGGCCATCCGGCTGTCCTTCAGCCGCGAGCGCGAGGGGACCGGCGACATCAGCCACTTCGGCGCCCTGACAACGGCGCTTGCCGCCACCATCGGCACCGGCAACATCGTGGGCGTGGCGACGGCTGTCGCGGCGGGGGGACCGGGCGCCGTGCTCTGGATGTGGCTCACGGGCGTGTTCGGAATCGCCACCAAGTACGCGGAGGCGGTGCTGTCCGTGAAGTACCGCGTCACCGCGCCGAACGGCACCATGGCCGGCGGGCCGATGTATGTGCTCGAACGGGGCATGGGGACGAAATGGCTGGCGGTCATCTTCGCGGCGCTCACCGCGGTCACGGCCTTCGGCATCGGCAACATGGTTCAGGCAAATTCGATCGCGACGCTGGTGCACGATTCGTTCCGGATCCCGGCGTGGGCGACGGGGATCGTGCTGACGCTCTTCACCGCGGTGGTCATCCTTGGAGGAATCAAGAGCATCGCCCGGGTTTGCGAGCGCCTCGTGCCCTTCATGGCCGCGTTCTACATCCTCGGCTGCCTGGTGCTGCTGCTGATGCACGCGGGCGCCGTGCCGGAAACGGTCCGGCTGATCTTCCGGAGCGCGTTCTCCGGCCACGCCGCGGCCGGTGGGTTCCTCGGCGCGGCGGCGCGGGAGGCGATGCGCTACGGCATCGCGCGAGGCCTGTTCTCGAACGAGTCGGGCCTGGGCAGCGCGCCCATAGTCGCTGCCGCGGCGCAGACGAGAAACCCCGTGCGTCAGGCGCTGGTTTCCTCCACGGGCACGTTCTGGGACACCGTGGTCGTGTGCGCCATGACCGGCATTGTCGTGGTCAATTCGGGGGAGTGGATGAACGGGCTGAACGGCGCGCGCCTGACGAAAGCCGCTTTTTCGGACATCCCGGTCGTCGGTCCGGTCATCCTGACGGTCGGGCTGTTGACTTTCGTCTTTTCCACAATACTGGGCTGGTCGTACTACGGCGAGAAGGCGGCGGAATACCTCCTGGGAGGGAAAATCGTCCTTCCCTACAGGATCGTCTGGACGGCTCTTGTCATGGCCGGGTCGGTGGCGACCATGCCCATGGTCTGGTCCTTCGCGGACATCGCCAACGGGTGCATGGCGATTCCGAACCTGATCTCCCTGCTGGTCCTGAACGGCGTGATTGTCCGAGAGACCCGGAATACGCTTTGGGAAAAGCGGTTGTGATCGATTCACGGTATAAAAAACGGAGGTCTTCATGATGAATCGGTTGTTCCGGAATGTGACGGCCCTCGCCATACTCGGCATCTCGGCGGTGCTGGGTCAGGATCTGACCTTCCTGACCCTTCCGCCTCCGGCCAGAACCGGAGGCATGCCGCTGATGGAGGCGCTGGACAAGCGGCAGACCATCCGCGCCATATCCGGTCAGAAACTGGAAACACAGACCCTCTCCAATCTGCTCTGGGCCGCTTTCGGCGTGAACCGGGATAAGGGCCCGCGCGGCAAGGCCGGCCGCACCGCGCCATCGGCCATGAACCTTCAGGAAATAGAAATCTATGTCGCCATGCCCGAGGGCGTCTATCTGTACGAACCCGTCCCGCACAGTCTGAAACCGGTGGTCGCGAAGGACGTCCGCTCCCTGGCGAACCGGCGCCCCGAGGCGGCCAAGGCGCCCGTGATGCTGATCTACGTCATCGACACGGAGAAGAAACCGGGACCGCCTCCGGGAGCACCCCCGCAACAGCAGGGATCGGCGCCGCAGGGAACGCCCCAGGGGCCACCGCCGCAGGGACCGCCTTCCGGCGGAATTCCCGGCTTCGGCGAGGTGGACACTGGGTTTATCGGTCAGAACGTGTACCTGTTCTGCGCCTCAGAGGGGCTGGCCGCCTGGTTCCATGGCACGAACAAGGAAGGACTGGCCGAGGCCCTGAATCTGCCGGATACGAAAAAGGTGCTCTGGGCCCAGACCGTGGGGGTTCCGGAGGAAATCCGGTAGAGTCGGTTCATCCTTCCGCGGGCTTCCGAAGACCGCCGGAGGATTTGCTCCGGTCGATCCAAAATCCGTGGCCGAGCGGATCATCCACAAATGAACCATCTTGAACAGGAGTCCCGACATGACAGATGCCATTCAATCGCACGCGAAAGCCGGCCTCGCGGCTGTCCTTTTGGCGGTTCTCGCCTGGTCCGGAGAAGCAACAGCCCAGAACCGGCCGGAACCCGCGCCCGGCGACACATTCACAACCGCCCGCGTTCGGCCGGACGGATCGGCGCTGTTCAGTGTTTACGCGCCTGAAGCCTCGGCCGTCAGCCTGGGTGGGACGGACATCCCGAACCTGGGGCCTTCGTCCGCCATGCGCCGGCTGGAGAACGGCGTTTGGCAAACCACGGTCGGTCCGGTTCCGCCGGGCTCGTACCGGTACACGTTCATTGTGAACGGCGTTTCAACCGTCGATCCCCGCAACCCGGCGACCAGCGAATCCAACGCCAACACCTGGAGCCTGTTCCATGTGCCGGGCGCGGCTTACATGGACGCGCGGGACGTTCCGCACGGCGCGGTGTCCGAGGTCTACTACCAATCGAAGTCGCTCAACCGGGTGAGGCGCATGCACGTGTACACGCCGCCCGGGTACGAGAAAGGGAAGGGGAAATACCCGGTTTTCTATCTCCTGCACGGGGCCTGGGACTGCGACGACTCCTGGAGCTCGGTGGGCAGGGCCGGATTCATCCTCGACAATCTCATCGCGGAGAAGAAGGCCGTTCCCATGGTCGTGGTCATGCCCGCCGGACACACCGGGCCGTTCCGTTTCGGTGCGGCGGGCGGGCCGTCTCAGCCTGCCGCGGATCCGTTCCTGGCGGATTTCACGGACGACATCGTGCCCCTGGTCGAGAGCCGCTACCGCGTCCTGCCGGGGAGGCAAAACCGGGCCATCGCGGGCCTGTCCATGGGCGGCGCGCACACGCTGGCCATCGGTTT
The DNA here is from genome assembly GCA_030372965.1 of bacterium. Classification (GTDB taxonomy): domain Bacteria; phylum Zhuqueibacterota; class QNDG01; order QNDG01; family DTFT01; genus JAFGAX01. The sequence goes on along the minus strand of JAUCQC010000275.1, from coordinate 5,668 downwards.
CAGCCGACTGGACCGTTTCGCCTGGATCGGCGTGTTCAGCTCGGGCGCGTTCAGCACTTCGCCCGGCGCCTTCGGCCGGCAGGAAGGACCCACCTGGGAGGAAAATCACAGGGCCGCGCTCGATGATCCGGCCTTGAAAAAGGGCCTCCGGCTCGTGTGGTTCGCGACCGGAAACGAGGATTTCCTCCTGCAGACGTCCCGTGACACCGTGGACATGCTGAAGAAACACGGATTCGCCGTGGAGTACACGGAGACCGGGGGCGGTCACACGTGGATCAACTGGAGGGAGTATCTGAACGTGTTCGCGCAGAGACTGTTTAAACAGTAAACCAGTTCAAAGTTCAAGGTTCAAAGTTCAATGAACAGATTGGAACACGCTGTTTTTTTCTTTGAACATTGAACTTTGAACCTTGAACTGAAAAACCTCCTGCAGAAAAACGCAGGAGGTTTTTTATTGAAAAGGGAGAAGCCCGGTTACTTCAGCGCCTCCAAATATGCCGCTTCGGACTGCACGCCGACCAGTTCCTTGTCAACCTTTCCATTCCGGAAGATCAGGACCGTCGGAATGCCAGTGATTCCGTATTCGGCCGCGGATTTCGGATTCTCGTCCACGTTCAGCTTGTAAACCTTCGCCTTGCCCTCCGTCTTCTTCGCGACGGATTCAATGATGGGCCCGGCCATGCGGCAGGGACCGCACCAGGGCGCCCAGAAATCAACCAGCACGGGAAGATCCCCTTTCAGAACGTCTTCCGAGAAAGTCGCGTCTGTCGTCTGAATATCCATTTCAATTCTCCTCTGGATTGAATGATTCTTAGGGTTGATTGCCGCCGGTCGCGCGGCCGCATACGGTCGTATCGCGATATTTCATGCCTTGTTTGAACGGGCCGCGTCCACCAGCCTGAGCGCGCCGGGAAAGCACTGGCGCACGCATTTGCCGCACCCGGTGCACAGTTCGGGGTTCACTTCAGGCGCGGCATATCCCCTCTGGGTCAGCGCGCCGGTCGGGCACACCCGCACCGCCGGGCAGGGATGATTCTGTGGACAGAAGTTTTTTCTTACTTCGAGTGTTTTGTTCATGACGGGTTCTTTCCTGGATGAGTCGATCACTGCTTGTTGAAGCCACCCGATATCAGCGCGCCCATGACGGCTCCGTATATTGTGCTCCGAACCGGATGGCTGGTCAATGGACAGGCTCCGGTCGAACAGCCGATGAAACGGTAATAGGCGTACCCGGCTGCCGCGCCTACGGCAATTCCGATCAACAGTCTGATGGTCATGAATCGATCCCTTTCGCTATATCAATAAATGAATATGTCGATATTCGGATAAATCGGTCAAAAAAATCATTTGAGCGATTCAACGATCTTTCTGGCCTCATCATTGGTCACGGAATAGTGCATTTCATTCCCGATGCGCTGGACTTCCAGTATTCCAGCCGACTTCAATATCTGCAGATGACGCGAAACAGTCGGCTGGGGGAGGCTCACGCAGTCCATGATGGACGTGACGTTCCGTTCTCCGGCGAGAAGTCCTTCAACGATGCAGTAACGCACCGGGTGGCCGAGGGCCTTGAGAATTTCGGCTTTTCTTTTTTGATGCTGATTCATAATTAAATATCCGTATATTTACATATAAATATAATCGATTTATTCAAAAAATGCAAGTCTTTTTAAAAAAAAATCCCAACCACAGATAAAATCATAATTATAATAAATATAAGTCGTAAGGTATTTCCCGCAGGTGACGGCAGAATTGTCACCGCTCATTTTTTCCGCTTCCATCCTGCGCTTGATATATTGAAATGTTATCTTTACATTAAGAATAGAACAATGCTAGTCTGAACCCTGAAGGTCGAAAGGAGAGGGGATTCATGAGAGGAAAATCATCCGCAAAGCAATCTGGAAAAGCCGTAAAATCCGGGAGAAGGCGATGGAGCCCGGTGATTCTGCTGGCGCCTGTTCTCCTCATTGTCATTCTGCTGCTTTGCGTTTTCTTGAACCTAGACAGGGTGGTGAAGTCCGGTATCGAAAAATTCGGGTCCCGCGCCATCGGAACGGCTGTTCACGTGAAATCGGTGCATATCGGACTGAAAGAGGGCCGGGCTGCGGTCCGCGGGCTGACCGTCGCGAATCCCGGGGGATTCAACGGTAAAAACGCGTTTACCCTGGGCGAGATCGGCGCTGCCATTGATGTCCGCTCCATCACGGAGGACGTTAAAATCATCGACTCCATCATGGTCCTCGAACCCGAAATACTGGCGGAGATGAACGAGGACAGAACCTTCAACCTGAATGTGATTCTCGGCAATCTCTCCCGGTCCGCTTCTTCTTCGAAGGAGAAAACAGGAGCGCGGAACACGGAGGAAGCGGATCAGAGACGTGTGACAAAAGAAGAGCCCTTGCTGATCATCCGGAATATTCTGTTCAGAAACGGCGTCATTCGCGGCAGACTCGAGTTCGGGGGAGACAGGGAAACGGTTTTGCGTCTGCCAACCGTGCACATGCGCAATCTCGGTGCGCCGGACGGGGCGACGCCCACGGAACTCACCCGGCAGATCATCGGTGAACTGAGCCGCAGGGCTTTGGCGGAAGTCCGGAAAAAAGCGGTTTCGGCCGCGAAGGATAGGGCGAAGAACGAAGCGGAATCAGCGGTCCGGAAAAAAATCCTCGGGGGATTCTGAAGTGACTCCTTCGGGGAAGCGGGGCTGTTGGGACGTTGGAACGTTGGAACATGAGAACGTTTACGCGTTTAAACGTTTTTTCCCGAACTCGGAACTCAGAACCCGGAACTCGGAACTTGCTCATGAACCCACGGCTGAAGCCATGGGGCATGAACCATGAACTTTCTAAATCGCCGAATTTTTTCATTCGTATTTCTCGCCTCCGGCCTTGTCGCGGCGGACGTGCCGAACACCCTGGCCCTGCGAAAGTCGGCGCCATTTCAGGCGGTTCTATTCACGCCCGCGGATCCCTATTTTTCCTCGCTCCGCGACGTCATCGTGCTCCTGCAGAAGGCGAACGCGGGCGATCCCCTGGCCCAGCACGAACTCGGCATCCGGTTCCTGACCGGCCGCGGTTTCTCCGCGGACACGGTCAAGGCCGCCTACTGGATACGGAAAGCGGCGGAGAAGAAAGTGCTGTCAGCCCGGTACAACCTCGGCCTTCTCGCCAACAACGGCTGGGGAACGGACTGGAATCCGTTTGAGGCGTACCGGCATTTCCAATACGCGGCGCGGGAAGGCATGAAGGAGGCCCGGTACGTGTACGGGCTCCTGCTCACCGACGGCCTGGTCGTGGAGCGCGATTTCAACGAGGCGGTCCGATGGGTCGGCCTGGCCGCGGATTCGGGATACGCGCCCGCGAAGGAGGCCATGGAGGAATTCAGGCGAAGAGGGATGGCGCCGGACACGCGCCCGCAGGAACAGAAACCGGATCCTGCCGGAGGCGGCCCTGTTTCAGCAGAACCGGATTCCCTGAAAACGCATGGACAGGCGCGGGAATTCCCGGAAACGGACGATGCGGACGCGACGACACCGGGAAACCGGGAGCCGGTCGACGCGCTTCTGCCGGGCCATTCGGGGGCCGCTGCAGGGGATTCGACAACCCTGAAAATGCGGGCCGAGATCGGGCGCATTCTGGCCGAGGCCGAGGCGGGCAGTCCCGAGGCACTGACTCTGGTCGGACGGTGGCACGAAACCCTGGACGGCCCGGCGCGGGACCGCGTGCTCGCGGCCGCCTGGTACCTGAGAGCCATACGCACGGATTCCCCGTGGGCGCCTGAACTGCTTTGGAAGCTGATCCGGAAAGAGGGGTTTTTCGAGGAACTCAGGAGCCGCGCGGCGACCGGCGAACCTGCCGCGAAATTCGCGTGGGCCAACCTGAATGCCTACGGTTATGACCGTCAATTGACGGAGGACCGCGTCGTATCCTATCTGGAAGAGGCGGCCTCGGCGGGATACGTTCCGGCCGCGGTTCAATTCGGCCTGATGGTCCTGTCCGGCCGGGGTGTGGCCCGTGATCCGGACCGGGGCAAGTCTCTGCTCCTCAGGGCCGCGGATGCGGGCAGCGTGGAAGCGCGGGTCCGGCTGTGGATGATGGATCTCGCGCTGGCCGGAGCGACGCCGAACCCGGCCCTGATCGACAGCCTGAAAAAAGCGTCGGACGCGGGCTCCATGCTCAGCCAGGAAATACTCGGCGCCTGTTACAGGGACGGCATCGGCACCGCGGCCAGCGTGCCGCTCTGCGTGCAGTACTACCGGAAGGCCATGCAGAGGGGCAGCCGGTCCGCGTTCGCGGCCCTGAAGGAAATGTACGATGAACTGAGGCCCGGGGACAGGGAGTTCCGGATCACGGAATAGACCTGCCGCGGGCGGTTGCTCTCCGCGCATGCGGCTCCCGGAGCCGGTTCCCCGGTCAGGACGCGCGAATCCGTTCCCTGAGTGTCCGGTAAAATTGTTTCATGCTGTCGCCCCGAGCACCGCCCCTCTGCTTCTCCCCCGAAGGGCCTCGAATCGGGGCATCCGAGCCCCAAACGGAAGCTCCCCATGTACGGGCTTCGAACCTCCGAAGTTCCCGTCCCACCTACAATTTATGACATGAAAAGCCTTGACATTGTCGGCCGGTTCGGATAACTTTCAAGGATATTCCATTCGATACCGGAAAGACTTCATGAAATCCCATCTGATCCCGATTCCCGTCCTGTCGCTCCTGTTCTTCGGCTGCAGCCATCTGTCGCCTCCTGTATCCGGTGTTTCTGCGGTTTCGCGGTCCGCGTCCGTCCCCTGGAGTCCGCCGAAGCCGGACCGTAAGGAAGCGGCCCGGATGATCCCTCCCGCGGTCCCGGATACCACGCGTGATAAAATGGCCGGCCTCACGCTCGCGGACGCCGTGGCTCTCGCGCTGGAGAACGACCCGGACACGCGGGCGGCCTGGGCGGCGGCCCGTTCCGAGGCGGCGAGCCGGGCCGGGACGCTCGGTTCGCTCTGGCTGCCGAATGTCACTCTGAACGCGGCCGCGACCCGCCTGTGGTCCTTCCCGGACGGTTTCGACAGCCGGCAGGCGAGGGATTCTCTGACCGTCACCCGGGCTGAAGCCGGGCTTTCCTTTCTGCTCTTCGATTTCGGGGGCAGGGCCTCGTCAACGGCCATGGCCCGGGAGGCCCTGCTGGCCGCGGACTGGACGCACAACCAGGCCATTCAGAACGCCGTTCTAAAAACCGAAACCGCGTTCTTCAACTACTGCGCCAGCAGATCCCTGCTCGAGGCCAACCGGACTTCCCTGGCGGAAGCGGAGCAGCATTTTCGGGCGGCTGAGGAAAAGCACCGTGTGGGCCTCGCCACGCTCGCGGACGCGCTTCAGGCCAGGACCGCGCACTCGGAGGCGCGGCTCGCGGTTCTGGAAGCGGAGGGCCAGGTCCGGATCACCCGGGGCGGTCTCGCGACCGCCATGGGATTTCCGGCCAACGCGTTTCAGGACATCGGCGCGGTCGATCCGGGTCCGCCGGTTCCGGGCGCCGGCCGGACTGTGGACAGTCTGGTCACCCTGGCGCTCGCCGCGAGACCGGACCTGCAGGCCGTCCGCGCTGCGGGCCGCGCGGCATCGGCCGCGGCGGACGCGGCCCTTTCCCGCATGCTGCCGACCCTGTCGCTGTCTCTTATACACATCTGACG
>JAUCQC010000274.1 GCA_030372965.1 bacterium | reverse complement strand
GCTCGGAGATGTGTATAAGAGACAGGCCGCTCCCGCGGGCGGACCGCCGGCGGCGGAACCCGAACGGCGATCCGCGGACCGGCCGGAACCGCAGTCCGCGGTTCCGATCCCCGAGTCCGGTTGACAGGAACAACAGGAGGACCGATGAAAATATTCGTCGATACGGCCGTGCCGGAGGAGGTTCAGGCCGCGAAAGCCATCGGCTGCGCGGACGGCGTGACCACGAATCCCACTTTGATCCTGAAATCCGGCCGCGAGTTCAAGACCGTCATCCGCGAGATGGCGGCCCTGATCGAGGGTCCGGTGCTGGCGGAGGCGGTCAGCGAGGACCGGGACGGCATCGTCCGGGAAGGCGTCGAAATGGCCAAGTGGGCGCCGAACGTGGTGGTCAAGATTCCGATCACGCGGGCCGGGCTGGAAGCCGCAACCGTCCTGCACCGGGAGGAGATCCGCACCGCCCTCACCCTCGTTTTCTCGCCGACCCAGGCCCTGCTCGCCGCGCGCGCGGGCGCGTCCATGATCTGCCCCTTCATCGGGCGCCTGGACGACATCGCGCAGAACGGCATGGACCTGATCCGGACCATCGTCGAGATGTACGCCAATTATCCGGAAATCACCACCGAGGTCGTGGTGGCCAGCGTCCGGACGCCCAATCATGTGGTGGAGTCGGCCCTTGCCGGCGCGGACGCCGTGACCGTCCCGCCCAAGGTCATCGAACAGCTCATGCGGCATCCGCTGACGGACTCCGGCGTGCGCCAGTTTCTGGACGACTGGAAGAAGATCCGGCCCGCGTGACCTCCGGCCGGGCGGACGGGGAACCCATGACGGAATCGAAGAAGAACAGCATCGAATGGGGACGGCAGGCCGTCCGGATCGAGGCCCGCGCCGTGGCGGCCCTCGAGGCCCGCATCGGCGCGTCGTTCGCCGCGGCCGTGGACATTCTCCTGAATTGCCGGGGCCGGGTGATCGTCACCGGAATGGGCAAGTCGGGAATCATCGCCCGCAAGATCTCGTCCACCCTGACCTCCACGGGGGTGGCCGCCTATTTCCTGCATCCGGCCGAGGGCGTGCACGGCGACATCGGCGCGGTCCTGAAGGACGACGCGGTGATCGCGGTGTCGAAAAGCGGCAGCACCGAGGAGCTCCTGCGCATCCTTCCCGTGTTCAAGCGCAGGAACTGCCCCATCATCGCGATCACGGGCAATCCGGACTCCCCCCTGGCCCGGCAGAGCGACGCGGTGCTCGACGTGGCCGTGGAGGAGGAGGCGTGCCCGCACGACCTCGTCCCCTCGTCCAGCACCACGGCCCAGATGGCCATGGGAGACGCGCTCGCCATCGCCCTGCTCCAGCAGCGGGGATTCAGCGCCGGGGATTTCGCCGAACTGCACCCGGCGGGCAGCCTCGGCGCGCGCCTGCTCCTGCGCGTCGACGACGTGATGCGCACGGGCCGGGACATGGCCACGGTCCGGGAGGACACCCCGCTGGCCCGGACCATACTCGAGATCACATCAAAGCGGCTGGGCGCCACCTGCGTCCTGAACGGCGAGGGAGCGCTCGCCGGCATCGTCACGGACGGAGACCTGCGCCGGCTCCTGGAGAAGGGCGGGGACATCCGCGGCCTGACCGCGAAGGACATCATGACGGCCGGGCCCAAGTGCATCCGCACCGGCCTTCTGGCCGCCGCGGCCCTGCACGCGATGGAATCGCACAGCGTCAACCAGCTGATCGTACTGGACGAATCGGGCCGCCCGGCGGGCATGGTGCACATACACGACCTGCTGAAGGCGGGTGTGGCGTGACGCGTTCGGCCGGCCGGCCGGCCGCGTTCCGGACGCTGTTCGTCCTGGTCGCCTGTCTTGCCGCGTCCTGCGGCGGCGGGTCCGACCGGCAGGCCGGCGCCGGGAACGCGGTTCCGGAATCCGAACCGCCCACGCAGGAGAGCTGGAATTCCGCCCTGACCCTGTCGCGGGCCGGAAAACCCCAGGCCGTGATCCGCTACGGCCACATGGAGCAGTATGACAGCCGGCGGATGGCGTATTTCGACGGCGGCGTGTCCGTGGACTTCTTCGACGCCGAGGGGCGGCACACCTCGGTGCTGACTTCGGACCGCGGCGAGTACAATTCGGCCACCGAGGAAGTGAGGGCCATCGGCAACGTGGTCGTGGTGTCCGACACGGGGGTCACGCTCCGGACGGCCTTCCTCCGGTGGGATCCGAGGGTGGAGAAGATCCTGTCGGATTCCGCCGTGACCGTCACGACGCAGGACGCGGACACGCTTTTCGGAACCGGGTTCGAGTCCGCCTCCGACCTGAGCCACTGGATGATCCGGAAGCCCACGGGCTCGACCGCCCGGCGCGTGGATGTCGGGAAGGCGGAGTCCGGCTTCAGGAGGGCGCCGGCCGCGGATTCCTCCGCCTCCGCGCCGGAGGCCGGGAAGGAACCGTGAAGCCGACGCGGCCGCCCGGCGCCGCCGGGTTCGTCCGGCGGCCGCGGCAAATCCTCCGTCCGGCGTCCGCCGCGCTGGCCGCAGTCTTCCTCTGCGCCGGAACGCCCGCCGCCGCGGACGACGGGACCGACCACATCCGGCTCGTGGCGGCGGAACGGATGGAAAACGCGACGGAGAACGGCAGGGCCGTCCGCAGTCTGGTCGGCGGCGTCCGGCTGGTTCAGGGGCCGTGCTACATGGAATGCGACGCGGCCTCCTGGGTCGAGAACGAGGCGTATGTCAGGCTGACCGGCCGCGTCCGGATTTTCGACGGAAAACGGACGCTCGAAGCCGACATGGTTGAATACCTGGGCGCGCCGAAGACCGAACGGGCGTTCGGCCGAGCGTCCGTGCGGTCCGGGTCCAGGCGGCTGACCGCGGAACGCATCGTCTACCGGCAGATCGAGGAACAGGCCGAGGCCTCGGGGCGCGTCACGGTGTCGGACACGACCGAGCGAGTCCGCCTCGAATCGGATTCCGCGTTCTATGACCGGAAACGGGATTATGCCCTGGTCTGGAGCCGGCCGCGGCTGATCCGGTCCGACACGGCGGCCGCCGGAAAGGAATGGCGCCTGCGCGGCATCCGGATGGAGACGTGGGGAGCGGAACGGCGCACCACGGTCACGGACAGCGTCCGCATCGAACAGGACGGTCTCGGGGCCGACGCCGGCGCCGCCGAATACCGGTCCGCAGGGGAACTGCTGATCCTGACCCGGTCGCCCCGGGTGACGCAGCCCGGACGCGTCATCACGGGCGACAGCATGGCCATCCGGATTCAGGACGCCCGGTTCGCGGGCGGCAGCGTGTTCGGGAGGGCCGGCATCGTGTCCGAGGACAGCGCCGGACGGGACGTGCTGAAGGGCGGCCGGATATTCATCTCGGCGCGGGGCGACACCCTCGAACGCGTCGTGGTGGAGGAACAGGCCGAAAGCGCCTTCCGCGTCTCGGACGAGAACGGACGGCCCCAGGGCGTCAACGAGGCGTCCGGCGACCGCATTGTCATCGAATTCGACGGGAATCGACTGCTCAGCGTGGAGGTCGAGAGCCGGCCCGCCTCCTCGACGGGGGTGTTCACGCCGGCGGACACGCCGGCCCGCCCGGCCTCGGCGCAGCGGGCGGAAGGGCCTGAACGGGAAAAACCGGAACGGGATCGACCGGATGGATGAAACGGGAATGAAGACGGGCTCCGTGCTCGAGGCGGAGGCCCTTTCCAAAAGCTACCGCGGCAGGCGCGTGGTGGACGGCGTCTCGGTGCAGGTCCGGAACGGCGAAATCGTGGGACTGCTCGGACCCAACGGCGCCGGAAAAACCACCACCTTCTACATGATCACCGGCATGATCCGTCCGAACGCGGGCGTGATCCGGTACGACGGCCGCGACATCACCGGGTTCCCGATGTACCGGCGGGCCCGGCTGGGCATCGGGTATCTGAGCCAGGAGCCGTCCATCTTCCGCCGCCTCACCGTCGAGGAGAACATCCTGGCCATCCTGGAAACCCTCGGCATCGACAAAGCCGAGCAGAGGCGGCGGCTCGAGAAACTCCTGGATGAACTCTCCATCGCCAGGCTGGCGAAGCAGAAATCCCACACCCTCTCCGGCGGCGAGCGCCGCCGCCTGGAGATCACGCGGGCCCTGGTCACGGATCCGGCCTTCATACTGCTCGACGAGCCGTTCGCCGGGGTGGATCCCATCGCGGTGGAGGATATCCAGAACATCGTGCGCCATCTCAAGAGCCGCGGGATCGGCATCCTCATCACCGATCACAACGTTCATGAAACCCTTTCCATCACCGACCGGTCCTATCTGCTCTGCGAGGGCCGGATCCTGAAATCGGGCACGTCCGAGTTCCTGGCCAACGACGAGGAGGCCCGTAAGATCTATCTCGGACAGCAGTTCCGCCTGGACCGTTATTCGGAGACCGTTTCGCCATGATCCAGATCAGCCAGAGGCTCTCACTCCAGCAGAAACAGAGCCCCCAGCAGGTGCTGCTCTCCACCCTGCTGCAGCTCCCCGTCCTGCGCCTCGAGCAGCGCATCAAGCAGGAGCTCGAGCTGAATCCCCTCCTCGAACTCGAGGAGGAAATCGTGATGGAGGAGGAGCAGGAGCTCGACGAGAAGGAGGAGAAGGAGGAGGAAGAGGACGAGGAGGAGGACGCCGTCGATCCCGCGGAAAAGGAGCCCGAGCTTCAGGAGAAGGAGGAGATCGACTGGGACACCATCCTCAACGACGATGACAACTACGAAATCAAGTTGCCCCGGGAACAGCCCGAGGAGGACATCGAGCACCCGGAGCCGGCCCCTGTTACGCTGATGGACCATCTTCTGGAGCAGCTGCGACTGGCGCCCCTCTCGCCTTCGGACATGCAGATCGGCGAATACCTGCTGTGGTGCATCGACGACGTCGGATACCTGACCTGCGACCTTGAATCGGTGGCGGAGCAGTTCAATGTCGGGGTTGAGGACGTCGAACGGGTGCTGAAGGTGATTCAGCGGTTCGATCCGGTCGGCATCGGCGCCCGCAACCTGCGCGAGTGCCTCCTGATCCAGCTGGAGGAGAAGACGCCCCGCGACGAGATGGCGATCCGCATGCTGGAGGAGTGCTACGAGGATTTTTCGAACAAGCGGTTCGAGAAAATCGCGAAAAAGCTCGACCTCTCGCTCGAGCAGGTCAAGCGGATCATGGACTCGGTCGCGAAGCTGAATCCCAAGCCCGGAGAGCGGAACGTCGCCGAGGCCGAGAACATCATCGTTCCCGACGTCGTCGTCGAGAACGACGACGGCAAGCTCGAGGTGACCCTGAACGACTGGAACATGCCTCGGCTCCGCATCAACGAATCGTACAAGCAGCTGCTCAAGGAGAAGGACCGCGTCAACAAGGAGACGCGCGACTACATCCGGCAGCGGCTCGAGTCGGCTCGGTGGCTCATCAATTCCATCTACCAGCGCCGTTCGACCATCCTGCGCGTCATGGAGTCCATCGTCAAGCACCAGCGGGAATTCTTCGAAAAGGGCAAGGAGTACCTCCGGCCGATGATCCTGAAGGACATCGCCGACGACGTCAGCCTGGACATCTCGACCGTGTCGCGCGTGACGAGCGGCAAGTACGTGCAGACGGAGTTCGGCATTTTCGAGCTGAAATACTTCTTCAGCGAGCGCATGGAGACGGCGGACGGAGACGAGGTCTCCAACAAGCTGATCAAGGAGAAGATCCGCGAGATCATCGGCAGGGAGGATCCCCGGAATCCCTTCAACGACGAGGAGATCTCCGACATGCTGCGGAAGGACGGATTCATCGTGGCGCGCCGGACCGTGGCGAAATACCGCGAGCAGAGCATGATTCCCGTGGCGAGGCTGCGGCGGAAGATTTAATCTGGAAGTTGAAAGTTCAAGGAAGCGGTTCCGAGTTCCGGGTTCCGAGTGATGCGGATCGCAAGCTGACTTGCGACGTTCAATCCGGAATCGGGATGATCAAATCAACACGGAATCCGATTTTTTACCAAAAAGCGGTCAAAACTCGAAACTCGGTATTTTTCTTCCGACCCGGAACCCTGAACCCGGAACTCGGAACCCACAACTAAAACGGTAAAAATCAGATGAATGACCACGAATACCGGCCGGCCGCCCCCTTCCACGCCACCACCATCCTCGGCGTGCGGAAGGACGGCAAAACCGCGATCGGCGGGGACGGCCAGGTGACCCTCGGGGACACGATCGTGAAGGAGAAGGCGCGCAAGATCCGCCGCCTCCACAAGGACACCGTCCTGGCCGGATTCGCCGGTTCCACGTCCGACGCCTTCGCGCTTTTCGAGAAGTTCGAGCAGACGCTCGAGCAGACGCGCGGCAACCTGACCCGCGCCGCGGTGGAGCTCGGCAAGGAATGGCGCACGGACAAGTACCTGCGGCGGCTGGAGGCCATGCTGGTCGTGGCGGACCGGACCGGCATCCTGCTGATTTCCGGGTCCGGGGACATCATCGAGCCGGACGACGGCCTGGTGGCCATCGGCTCGGGCGGGCCCTACGCGCTGGCCGCGGCCCGCGCGCTCCTCAAGCACACCGACCTGGACGCCGCCGGCGTTGTCCGGGAATCCCTGCTGATTGCCTCGCGCATCTGCATCTACACGAACGACTCGATCCTGGTCGAGGAGATGGGATGACCGCCGCCCGAAAAGCCGCGGAGACCGGACGGGAACGGCACGAATCCCTGACGCCGACCCGCATCGTCGCCGAACTGGACAAGTACGTGATCGGGCAGGCCAAGGCCAAAAAAATGGTGGCCATCGCCCTCCGGAACCGCTGGCGCCGGATGCAGGTGCCCGAGGACCTGCGCGAAGAGATCATGCCCAACAACATCATCCTGATCGGGCCGACCGGCGTGGGCAAGACGGAGATCGCGCGGCGGCTGGCGCGGCTGGCCGAGGCGCCCTTCATCAAGGTTGAGGCCTCGAAGTTCACGGAGGTGGGCTACGTGGGCCGCGACGTCGAATCCATCATCCGCGACCTCACCGACCTGGCCGTGTCCATGGTGAAGTCCGAGTGGACCGATGCGGTCGAGGCCAAGGCCGAGGCCCTGGCCGAGGAGCGCCTGCTCGACCTGCTGTTCCCGCGGCCGAAGCCCCGAGCCCGAGGTGAATCCCAGAACGGCGCCGCGAAGAACGGAGACGAGACGGAGGAGGAGCGGGCCGCGAGGACGCGCGAGAAGCTGAAGAAGAGCCTCGCCGACGGCAAGCTCGAGGGCCGCGTCGTCGAGATCGACGTGTCGGCCGAGACGTTTCCCATGCTCCAGATCTTTTCGCCGATCGGCATCGAGGAGATGGGGCTCAACATGCAGGAGCTCTTCGGCGGCATGATGCCCCCCAAGCGCAAGAAGCGGAAGATGCCGGTGTCCGAGGCGCGCGAGGTGATCGTCGCCGAGGAGGTGCAGAAGCTCATCGACATGGACAAGGTGGTGGACGAGGCCGTCCGCCGCGTCGAGGAATCGGGCATCGTCTTTCTCGACGAAATCGACAAGATCGCGGGAAAGAGCGGGGGCGCCGGTCCCGACGTCTCCAGGGAGGGCGTGCAGAGGGACATCCTGCCCGTGGTCGAGGGCACGAACGTGCTGACCAAGTACGGGCTGGTGCGCACGGACCACATCCTGTTCATCGCCTCCGGCGCCTTTCACGTGTCGAAACCGGCCGACCTGATCCCGGAACTGCAGGGACGCTTTCCCATTCGGGTCGAGCTCGAGAGCCTCACCCGGGAGGACTTCGTCCGCATCCTGACCGAGCCGGAGAACGCGCTCGTGAAGCAATACACGGCCCTGCTCGCCACCGAGGGGGTCCGGATCGAATTCACGCCCGACGCGATCGAGGCCATCGCGGCCACAGCCTGCGACGTCAACGAGCGCACGGAGAACATCGGCGCGCGTCGCCTGCACACCATCATGAGCCTGCTGCTGGAGGACGTTCTCTTCGAAACTCCGGAGAAGAAGACGCGATCCATCCGGGTGACGCCGCGGGAGGTCCAAAAGCGTCTCCGGCGCATCGTCGAGAACCAGGATCTGACGAAGTACATCCTGTGAAAATACCGGACGAACCGGGTTCCGGAAAACCCATGCGTTTCGTCCTGGTGGACGTTTTCGCCGAGGCGCCCTACGCGGGAAACCAGCTGGCGGTCGTCCTCGGCGGGGAACACCTCGGGAGCGGCGCCATGCAGGCGGTCGCCCGGGAACTCTATTTTTCCGAAACCGCCTTCATCCTGTCCGGCGGTTCGGGGGCCGATCCGTCCGCGGCGCCGGTCGTCCCCTTTCCCGGAGGTCCCACGGCACCCGCGGCCGGGGCATTCGATCGTGCTGTCAAAAGCCCGTCCCCGGAATCCGGTGAAAGCGAACCGCATCCACGGGCTTTTGACAGCCACGACAAGTCGGCTTTGCCGCCATGCCCGGAGTCGGCCGTATTCGACGTCCGTATTTTCACTCCCCTGGAGGAAGTGCCGTTCGCAGGGCATCCGGTGCTGGGGACGGCCCACGTGCTCCGGACCGAAGTCGCGCCCGGGCTGAATCCGCCCGTGACGCTGAACCTGAAAGCCGGGCGGATCCCCGTCCGTTTCGGCGCGGCCGGAGAGCCGGACGTGTACTGGATGGATCAGCTCGAACCGGTCTTCGGCCGTTCGGTTCCAGCGGAACAGGCCGCCGCGGTCGTGGGGCTGGCGCCGGACGACCTGGATCCCCGGTTCCCGGTCCAGGAGGTGTCCACCGGGCTTCCCCACGTCCTCGTTCCGCTGAAGAACCTGGACGCGCTCCGGCGGGCGCAGTCCGTGCGCGGCCGGTACCTCGACTTCGTCCGGGACCGGCAGGCGAAGGCCGTGCTCGTCTTCTGCGCGGAGACGCATGAGCCGGGGAACGACGTGAGCACGCGCATGTTCGCGGACGCGTACGGCATCACGGAGGACCCGGCGACGGGCAGCGGAAACGGATGCCTGGCGGCCTACCTGGTCCGGCACCGGGTGTTCGGAAAATCCAGCCTGTCCGTCCGGTCGGAGCAGGGTTACGAGATCGGCCGTCCTTCGCTGCTCCGGCTGGAAGCCGAGGAGCGGAACGGGCGCATCCGTGTGGCCGTGGGGGGACGGGTGGTCACTGTGGCCCGCGGGGAATTCGTCTGATCGATATCGTCAAGGAGGTTTCATGAAACGCGATTTTCTGGACGTCACCGACTTTTCGTCCGGCGAGATCCATCAGCTGTTCCGCCTGGCGGCGGACATCAAGAAAAAGCAGAAAAAGGGCAAAGCCCACCCGATCCTCAAGGGCAAGACCCTGGCGATGATCTTCCAGAAGCCGTCCACCCGGACCCGCATCTCGTTCGAGACCGGCATGGTGCAGCTCGGCGGGCACGCGATCTACATTTCGCCGGACGAGATGGGGCTGGGCAAGCGCGAAACCGCGGCGGATGTGGCGCGGGTGCTGTCCCGGTACAACGACGGCATCATGGCCCGGGTGTTCTCGCACGACCTGCTGACGGAACTCGCGCGTCATGCTTCGATTCCCGTGGTGAATGGGCTCTCCGACTGGTCGCATCCCTGCCAGATTCTGGGGGACATGCTCACCATTCTCGAGCACCGCGGCGCGTTCGACGGCCTCAAGGTGGCCTGGATCGGGGACGGGAACAACGTGGCGCATTCGTGGATACACATGGCCATGCGCGTTCCCATGGAGCTGGTCCTCGCCTGCCCGGCCGGGTACGACCCGGACATGGACCTGGTCGCGAAAGCCAATGACACGAAAATCAGCAGGGTCCGCGTCGTGCGGAAACCGCTGGAGGCCGCCGAAGAGGCCGACGTGCTGTACACCGACGTCTGGGCGAGCATGGGGCAGGAGAAGGAGGCGGTCCGGCGCAAAAAGGCGTTCCGGAATTTCCAGGTGAACGACGCGCTGGTCCGGAAGGCCAAGCCGAACGTGCTGGTGATGCACTGCCTGCCGGCCCACCGTGGCGAGGAGATTTCCGAATCCGCGCTGGAAGGGCCGCGGTCCATCGTCTTCGACGAGGCTGAAAACCGCCTGCACATTCAGAAGGCGATTCTGGTCACGCTGATGAAAAAATAGGGGCGCTGCCGTCCGACCGATGCGGATCCTTCACTTCGCGGCTGAAAATTTCGCCGGGGTGCCGGGCACGCTGGTCCGCGCCGAACGCGAGCTGGGGCACGACAGCCTGCTGATGACCCTGATCCCCTCCGCGCAGGGAATCGCGGACGGGGAGGTCTGCCTGAACCTGCCGTTTGTGCGTTCGGCCGCGGTGCGCCGCCTCAAGGCGCGTCTGCATCCGGATTCCGTCCGCGTCGGAACCCGCAGGCGCGGCGGGACAAACGGACTTCCCCCGGTCTGGGCGCCGGCGAACCGGATGCAGGCGTTTCTCCTCCGGCTCCGGGACCGGGTCTGGGAACCGGCCGTCCGGCGCGCGCTGCGGCGCGTCCGCGCCGAAGACGCGGACATCGTCTTCCTGGACGGCGGCCTCGGCTTTCTCCGAAACGACACCATCGCGGCCGGCCTGAAGGCGAAGGGAAAGCGGATTGCGGTCGGATACTTCGGCAGCGATCTGCGGACGCGCGGCATCCTGCCGGAGATCGACCGGCTGGCCGACTTCCGGTTCACCGTGGAATTCGACCATACCCTGCTGTATCCGGGAATCGCTTTCGTCTATTTCCCCTTCCGGCTGCCCGACTTTCAGCGGCCGCCGGCGCCGCCCGGCGGACGCATTCGGATCGGGCACTCGCCCTCCAACCGGGCCGCGAAAGGGACGGAAGCCATACTCGGCGGATTGCGCCGGCTCAGCCGGGATTATCCGGTCGAAACCGTCCTGATCGAAGGCCTGCCGCACGCCGAGGCACTGTCCCTGAAATCCACCTGCGACCTGTTCGTGGATCAGCTCGGGGAGCTCGGATACGGCATCAGCGGACTGGAGGCCCTGGCCATGGGCATACCGACAGCCGTTCAGCTCATGCCCGATTTCGACCGGTTTCTGGCGCCCCATCCCTGGATTCCCGTCACGGCGGAGGATCTGGCGGAACGACTGGCGCCGTTCGCCGCATCGGCCGGGCTGAGGCGGAGCCGAGGCGAGGCCGGGAAGGCCTGGCTCCGCGAACGGCACGACCCGGTCCGGGTTGCGAAGGGAATCCTGGACCGGCTCACCATCCATCCGGAGGCACGGCCGTGATCGAGATCAGAAGATACAGCGAGGAGGACCGTCGGCTGTGGGAGGCGTTCGTGGAGGGGTCGAACAACGGAACCCTGTTCCACACGCGCGCCTTTCTCGACTACCATCCGCCGGGCCGGTTCGAGGACCATTCGCTGGTTTTCACCGAGGACGGGCGGACAACGGCCCTTTTTCCGGCCGCGGCCAGGACCGTCGACGGGAAACGCGTTCTTTCATCCCACGCCGGCGCCTCGTACGGGGGATTCGTGTATCCGGAATCCCTCTCCGTGCGGTCCGCGTTCGACCTGGTCGCGGCCCTGCTCGACCACGCCCGGCGCGAGGGGTTCCAGTCCATCGACATGACCCTCCCTCCGGTCATCTATCACATGCGGCCCAGCCACTACACGGATTTCGCCCTGTACAAGAACGGCTTCACCTACCGGAAGAGGGAAATATCGAGCGTCATTCCGCTGGACTTCCCCGAATCCGGAATCCTGGAACAGTTCAAGCCAGAGGCCCGGACGGCCTACCGGAAGTCCGTCAAGTCGGGCGTCACGGTCCGCGAAACCGACGATTTCGCCGCTTTCTATCCGATTCTCCGGAAAAACCTCAAAATGCGGCACAACGTCAACCCCACCCACACCCTTGAAGAGATTCTCAGGCTGAAGTCGATCTTCCCCGAGCGCATCCGGCTGGTGGCCGCTTACGCGGGCGGTTCCATGGCGGCCGGCGTCGTCAATTTCATCTGCAACCGCAAGGTGGTGCTGGCGTTCTACATCAGTCACGACGAGTCGTTCCAGGAGGTCCGGCCCGTCAACCGATTGTTCCACGAGATCATCGGGTGGTGCATCCGGAACGGATACGCGTTTCTCGACTACGGCATATTCACCGTGAACGAGGACCCCAACTGGGGACTCGGCAAATTCAAGGAAAGCTTCGGCGCCCGCGGCATCTTCAGGGACACCTTTCGCCGGGATCTGTGATCCGACCGGTGTTCCGGGACCGCACATTGAAAAAGGAGCGGCCATGTCCTGGTTCAATCGTCTGATCGTCTGGGTGATGCCCGTTTTCCCCAAATCCTTCATCTGGATATTCGCCAGGCGGTATGTCGCCGGCAAGACGCTGGCGGACGCGGTCCGGCAGACCCGCAAGCTCAACGAAGCCGGCATCGCGGCCACCATCGACGTATTGGGCGAGGACAACCGGAATCTGCAGGAGGCCGAAAAGGCGAAGGCCGATGCGCTGACCGTGCTGGAAACGATCCGCGCCGAGGGGCTCCGCGCGAACCTCTCCGTCAAGCTCTCCCAACTCGGCCTGCGTCTCGATCGGGACGCCTGCCGCCGCAACGTGGAGGAGCTCGTCTCCCGCGCCGCCGCTCTCGGCAATTTCGTCCGGATCGACATGGAGGATTCGACGGTCACCGACGCCACGCTGGACCTGTACCGGGACACGCGCAAGGAGCACGCGAACACGGGGGCCGTCATCCAGGCCTGCCTGAGGCGGAGCGAGGCCGACGTGCGGGCCCTAATCGGACAGGGTATCGCCCACCTCCGGCTGTGCAAGGGCATCTACAACGAGGCGCCGGAAATCGCCTACAAGGGCCGCGAGGAGGTCCGCGAGCAGTTCCGGAAGCTCGCCCTCATGATGTTCGACGCCGGCGCGTTCGTGGGGCTCGCGACGCACGACCGGGTTCTGGTCGACTGGGCCGTCCGCACGGTGGCCGAGCGGGGCATCCCGAAGGACCGGTTCGAGTTCCAGATGCTCTACGGCGTGGCAGAAAAAATGCGGGCCCGCCTCGTGTCCCAGGGCTTCGCGCTCCGGGTGTACGTCCCCTTCGGCGAGCTGTGGTACGCCTACAGCATGCGCCGCATGAAGGAGAATCCCGCGGTGGCGGGCCACATCGTCAAGAGCCTTTTTATACGGACCTGAGACCATGACCAGAGAAGACCGGTACGAAGCCGCCCTCCGGGAGATCGACGTCCGTCTGGCCAAGGGGGGCGATCTTTTCGCGGACCTGGGCAACGCGGCCGCGGTGCTGAAAAAGAGGCTTGACAGCCACGTGTCGTGGATCGGCTTCTATTTCGTCCGCGGAGACAAGCTCGTCCTCGGGCCCTTCCAGGGAAGGCCGGCCTGCGTCTTCCTGCCGTTTGGAAAAGGCGTGTGCGGCACCTGCGCCGCGATGCGCGAGACCATCAACGTGCCCGACGTCCACGCGTTCGAGGGCCACATCGCCTGCGATCCCGATTCCAGGTCCGAGCTCGTCGTTCCCGTGTTCGACGGCAACGGAGCCGTGCGCGCCGTGCTCGACATGGATTCCGACCGGCCGGCCGCGTTCGACGCGGTCGACATCCGCTACGCCGAGCGGCTCGCCGCGCGGCTGGCGGCCATGTGGTGAGACGGGTCCGGAGAACCGCGCCATGAGCGGAGAGAGACCATCCGGGTTTCGAAAGCGCCTGGGGCTGTTCGACTGCACGGCCGTGGTGGTGGGGTCCATGATCGGGTCCGGCATTTTCATCGTCAGCGCGGACATGGCCAGGAGCCTCGGATCCCCCGGGCTTTTGCTCCTGGCCTGGGCGGTCACGGGCCTGCTCACCGTGACCGCGGCCCTGTGCTACGGAGAACTGGCCGGGATGATGCCGCGGACGGGCGGGCAGTACGTGTACATCAAGGAGGCCTATCACCCCCTGGTGGGGTTCCTGTTCGGATGGGCGTCCTTCCTGGTCATCCAGTGCGGCACGATCGCGGCCGTCGGCATGGGCTTCGCCAAGTTCACGGGCGTCCTGTTCCCGGCTGTCACCGAAGCGGCCGTCTGGGCGCAGTGGAAGTTCCTTCGGGTCACGCCCGTGCACGCCGTGGCCGTTGCCATGATCCTTCTGCTGACCTGGATCAACACGCTGGGCATCGTCGCGGGGAAGCGCGTGCAGAACGCGTTCACCTCGTCCAAGACCCTGATCATGGCGGCTTTCATCCTTGCCGGCCTGCTGGCGGCGCGAAACCCCGAGGCGGTCCGGCTGAACGCGGCGGGGTTCTGGAGCGCCGTCCGGTTCACCGATCAGGGGCCTGTCGCGCTGTCCGCGGCCTTCTGCGCGGCCATGGTCGGATCGCTGTTCTCGTCCGACGCCTGGAACAACATCACCTTCGCGTCGGACGAGGTGGTGCGGCCGTCCCGGAACATCCCCCTGAGCCTGTTCCTGGGGACGGCGATCGTGGCCGTTCTCTACATCCTGATGAACGTCGTGTACCTGCAGGCCCTGCCCCTGCGGGGCGACCCCGCGGCCTCGGGCGTCTTCGAGAGGGGCATCCAATTCGCCGCGGACGACCGGGTCGCCACCGCGGCCATCGCCGGACTGCTGGGGAACAGCGCGGCCCTGGTCATGGCCGTGTTCATCATCATCTCGACCTTCGGGTGCAACAACGGCATCATCCTGTCCGGCGGCCGCGTGTATTACGCCATGGCCAGGGACGGCCTTTTCTTCCGGTCAGTCGGCGTCCTCAACGGCCGCGGCGTACCGGCGCGGGCCCTGGCGGTGCAGGCCGTCTGGACGTCCCTTCTCTGCCTTTCCGGAACCTACGGGAACCTGCTCGACTACGTCGTGTTCACGGTTCTGCTCTTCTACGTCCTCACCATCGCCGCCATCTTCATCCTCCGCAGGAAAATGCCGGACGCGCCGCGCCCCGTGAAGGCGTTCGGGTATCCGGTCGTGCCGGCGCTCTACATGGCCGGTGTGGCGCTCATCATGGCGGCCCTGCTGGTCTGTAAGCCGCTGTACACCTGGCCGGGCCTCATCCTCGTTCTCCTCGGGATCCCCGTCTATTTCGTCTGGAGGCGGCGCGGCTCCGCATCCGGCGGGCCGGGGCCCGGACACTCCTGAACCGGAGCGACTCATGGAAAAGGACCTCGACGCGTTCGCCGCGTACCGGGAGCGCATGAACGCCGAAATCCTGGATTCCGGCAGCCTCGATCTCAGGCGGTTTTTCGCCCTCGACTCGGCCGTGTACCGCGACGGCGCGCTCCCGCCGAAAACCAAGGAGCTCCTCGGTCTCGTGGCCTCCCTGGTGCTCCGGTGCGACGACTGCGTGCTGTACCACCTGGTCCGGTGCGGCGAGGAAGGCGTCTCGGACGCGGAATTCCACGAAACGGTTTCCATCGCCCTGATCGTCGGCGGTTCGATCACCATCCCCCATCTCCGTCGCGCGTTCGAGATGTGGGCGAAAATCCAGGACCGGAAGAAGACGGATGGAACTCAGGGAAAAACTTGACCGGCTGGGCGTGAGCGGTTCCCGGCCCCCGCCCGCCGAAACGGCCCGGCGCGGGCGGGTCAAACTGACCGATCACGTCTCCGGTTCGGAGTGCCGCTCCGGCGCCGGGCCGTATTTCCTTTCAAGCTCCCTCTTCCCGGAAAACCACACCCATGGCCGTGAACCCATCCGGGGATGGTTCGACATCCCGCCGGACCGTCTCTCCTGGATGGGGAGGGATCCCGCGTTGTCCGGCGCGGACCTCCGCAGAGCCCTGTTTCTCGACACCGAGACCACCGGACTGGCGGGCGGAACCGGCACGGTCCCTTTTCTCGTGGGCCTCGGAGCGTTCGACGGAACCGGATTCCGGGTGGATCAGTATTTCATGCGGGACCTCGACGAGGAGAAGGCGGCCCTTCAGGCCGTGGCCGGCCGGCTGGAGGAAGCCGGCCTTCTCGTCACGTACAATGGAAAATGCTTCGACGCGGCCCTTCTGGCCTCGCGGTTCACGCTCAGGCGCATGCGCACGCGCATCCGGGAGATCCCGCACGTGGACCTGCTGTTCACGGCGCGCCGCATCTGGAAGCGTCGGCTCGTCGACTGCAGCCTCTCGAACGTGGAAAACCGGGTGATCGGATTCAGGCGGCAGGACGACGTTCCCGGTTTCCTGATTCCGGGGCTGTACTTCGACTGGCTGAGAACCCGGAACGCGGCTGGACTGGCGCCGGTGTTCCGCCACAATGTCTGGGACATTCTGGCCCTTGCCGCACTCGGGTCCGTCGCCGGCCGGATGTACGTCCGGCCGCTTGAGTCCATCCGGCATCCGCAGGACGGCATCGGGCTCGGCCGGGCATTCGAGTCCCTGGGCCGGTTCGAGACCGCGGCCTCCTGTTATCACCGTGTCCTGGAGGGCTTGTCCGGCGCGGAGGAGCGGGAGGAGGCCCTGTTCCGTCTGGGTTTTTCGCTGAAGCGCTCCGGAGACTGGGCCGCCATGGCGGCTGTCTGGGAGCGCGCGACGCGTGAGATCCGAAGCCCGATACGGGCCTGGGAGGAACTGGCCAAGTACCACGAACACCGGTCCGGTGACCTGCAGCGGGCGCTGGAAGCGGTGAATGCCGCGCTGTCCGCCCTGGACATTCTGGAAGCCGTGCGACAGGATGGCGGGGTGACGGACGCACGCGACCGGCTCATCCGGCGCCTGGAACGGGTCCGGTCGAAAATGGCCCGGAAGGAAAAGACGTTCAAGCGTTGACACGTTAACAAGTTAACACGTTGGCACGTTTGCACGTTAGAACGTTTGAACGTTTTAACGTGTTAACGTGCTAACGTTTCCGGCAGGAGGCCCCATGATATTCCTGAAGCTTCTCTCCAAACTCATCAGCCTGCTCCGCTCCGCGGACTCGGCGTGGGGCATCGCATGGGGATTCAGCCTCGGCGCGGTGCTCGGGCTGACCCCTTTTCTCGGCCTGCACACCGCGGTCGTCGTTCTGCTGATCTGCGTGCTGCGGGTGAACGTCTCGGCCGCCCTGTTCGCCTGGCTTCTGTTCGGCGCGGTCGCCTGGGTGCTGGATCCGGCTTTTCATTCGCTCGGATTCTACGTGCTCACCGGCATTCCCGCGCTCCAGCCGCTCTGGACGGACCTGTACAACGCGCCTGTCGCGCCGCTGACCCGCTTCAACAACACGGTCATGATGGGCAGCTGGATCGTGAGCCTGCTTCTCCTGATCCCCAATGCCCTTCTGTTCCGCGCCTTCGTGCTCCGGTACCGGGAATCCTGGAACGCAAAAATCGCCCGCTGGAAATGGGTGCGCGCGATCGGCGCGTCCGGATTTGTCCAGACCCTCTGGAAAATCCGCGGATTGGAGGTCTGACATGGAAACCAAACAGACCCGCCGGCCGAAGGGATGGATACGCTGGAAAGGATTCATCGCCGCGGCTGTTCTCGCCCTGGGCTGGTTCCTCGTAACAACCGTGTTCATGGACAAGTGGCTGGAATGGGGCGTCGAGAAGGCGGGGGAGGAGGCGCTCGGCGCGAAGGTCGAAATCGACGGATTCGACCTGAAGCTGTCGGACCTCTCCGTCCGCTGGACCCGGCTGCAGGCCGCGGATCCCCGCCGGCCGATGCGCAACATCCTCGAGACCGGCCGGAACTCGTTCCGGATGAACCCGTCGGCGTTGCTGAGAAAGCGCGTCGTCATCGAGGAGATGACGCTCGAAGGCGTCCGCTCCGGCACGGCGCGCCGGACGGACGGGTCCCTGGCCCGGAAGCCGAAGCTGGCCCGAAAAATCCGGTCCGATTTCATCGATCGGGTCAGGGCGGATATCCGGAAGGACGTGGAATCCCTGCCGAAAATGAATTTCGACCCTGCCCTGTTCAGGCGCAGGCTGAATGTGGACAGCCTCATCGCCCTGTCCGGCATCCGCAGCGTCCATCGCATCGATTCCGTGCGGAAGGAGGGGATTGCTGCGGCCGCAGGCTGGGCGGCCTTTCAGAAAAGCTTCAGGCCGGACGTTGAACTGCAGAGGATCCGGGACGATTTTCAGAGCCTGGATCCGCAGTCTATACAGACCGTCCGGGAGGGGCTTGCGCTGGTCGACAGGGCCAACTCCGCGCGGAAGAGCCTGTCCGCGATCGCGGACACGTTCGAGGTGCGCCAGAAGGCGATACGCGCCGACATCCGGCGGTTTTCCGCGGTTCCGGATCAGGTCGCCGGCTGGGTGCAGGAGGACTACCGGACCCTGGCGGATCAGGCGAAACTGCCGGATTTGTCGTTCCGCGCCATCGCCAAGAAACTCATCGGGGGCACCCTGGCGTCCGCATCCGACTTCGTTCTCGGCGCCTACGAGGGCCTGCTCGCCCGGCTTCCCAGGAAGGCGAAACCCGAAAAGGAGTCCAGGCCCCGTTTCAGGGGACAGGACATCCTGTTCGAGGACCGGCATCAGGCGCCCGCTTTTCTCATCCGCAGAATGCGCCTGTCCGGCCGGGTGGAGCCCGGTTCCGCCTACACCGACGTGGGCCTGTCCGGCACGGCCGAAAACATCACGAATCAGCCCTGGATCACAGGGAAGCCCATGACCGTGGACATCACGGCCCGGGCATCGGACGGCCGCACGGCCGTGATGAACGGGGTCCTGGACCGGGTCACGGAAGCGGCCAGCGACCAATTCAGGATCCGACTCTCCGGTTTCGGGCTGGACAACGTCAGGATCGTGAACTCCGAATACCTGCCCTCGGTGATCCGGAAGGGCCAGGCGGATATTGACCTGACGCTCCGTTTCCGGGAAAACGACTTTTCCGCCAGGCTCAACGCCGACGCGTCCGGCGTGGTTTTCGACTCGCTGGCCCGGGCCTCCAGCGACCTGTTCGCGGGCGTCGTGCAGTCCGTCATCGGGAAACTGGACCGAATCACGCTGGACGTGGCCGCGGACCGGAATGCCTCCGGCTTCCGTTTCGGCGTCGATTCCAACATCGATGAGGTGGCGTCGCGGGAACTGCGGAGCCTCGGAGCCAGGGCGGTGGCCGACGCGGAGGCCCGGATCCGGTCGAAGCTGTACAAGATACGCGACGAGAAGCTCGCGGAGTTTGAGGCTTCCGTCGGGACTCAATACAAGGCGGTCGGGGAATTGCTCGACGGGTATGAAAAGTGGATCCGGGAGGACCGGTCGCTCCTGGACGGCAAGATCGAGGCCCTGAAGAAGGAAATCGAGAAGCGGAAGAAATCCGAGGAGAACAAGCTGAAGGACAGGGCGAAGGAAGCGCTGGACGGGGTTTTAAAGAAACAATAGTTCAAAGCTCAAGGTTCAAAGTTCAAAGAAAAGCGGATTTTGGACATTTTTTTCTTTTGAGTGCGTTCGCATGCGACCGCTCTCCAGCGCCGGCATGCCGGCTTTTAAAGGATGGAAAATCAACGACGGCAGAAGCGGGATAACACCCCCCTTACCCCGGAACCCGGAAACATCTATAATGTCTTTAATCCGCACCCGCATTCTCGTCACCGGACTCGTGCAGGGCGTCGGATTCAGGCCCTTCGTGTACAGGCGGGCCGTTTCCCTCGGCCTCACGGGCTTCGTGCGCAACACGCCCGAAGGCGTCGAGATCGAAGCGGAAGGCGATCCCGATTCGGTCCGGATCCTCGTCGAGTCGCTGAAAACCGGCGCGCCTCCACAGGCTGATGTGCGTTCCATTGAAACCCGGTCCATGCCCGTTTCCGGCGCGAACGAGTTTGAAATTCGGGAAAGCGCCGGAGAGGCGGCCGTGTCCGCCCTGGTCTCGCCGGACATCGCGACCTGCCCGGACTGTCTCTCCGAACTGTTCGACCCCGCGGACCGGCGTCACCGGTATCCCTTCATCAATTGCACGAACTGCGGCCCGCGTTTCACGATTGTCACGGGCGTTCCATACGACAGGCCGGCCACGACCATGGCATCCTTCGTCATGTGTCCGGCCTGCAGGGCCGAATACGAAGACCCGGAGAACCGGCGTTTCCACGCACAGCCCAACGCGTGCCCCGAATGCGGCCCCAGACTCGTTCTGGCGGACGCGGCCGGCCGGGAAATCCCGGCGCCGGGAAGGGACGCGGTCGCGGAAGCGGCGGCCATGATCCGGGACGGCCGGATCGTCGCGGTGAAGGGGCTGGGCGGTTTCCACCTGGCCTGCGACGCGGAGAACGAGGCGGCCGTCCGGAGTCTGCGCGAAAGAAAAGGCCGGGAGGAAAAACCGCTGGCCGTCATGGCCCGCGACGCCGATGCCGTCTCCGGGTTCGCGGCCGCGTCCGAACGCGAAATCGCGTCGCTACGGTCCTGGCGGCGGCCCATCGTGCTTCTCGCCAAGCGGGCCCCGTTTCCCCTGGCCGCGTCCGTGGCGCCGGGAAACGCGTTCATCGGCGTGATGCTGCCCTACACGCCGGTTCATCACCTGCTTATGGCAGAGGGCTTTCAAGCGCTCGTCATGACCAGCGGCAATGTCTCCGAGCAGCCCATCGCGGTCGGGAACGCGGAGGCCCTGGGCCGCCTGGCCGGAATCGCGGACGCGTTTCTCCTGCACGACCGGGAGATCCGCGTCCGGAACGACGACTCGGTGGTCCGGTTCAGCCGCGGGGTTCCGGCGTTCATCCGGCGTTCGCGGGGGTGGGCGCCTTCGCCGGTCCCCGTCGGCCCGCCCGGTCCGCCCGTGGTCGCGGTCGGCGCTGAAATGAAGAACACGGTGTGCCTCACATCCGGGGACCGGGCTTTCATCAGCCCCCACATCGGCGATCTGGAGAACGCGGAAACGCTCGATTCCTTTGAGTCCGCGATCGCGAGCCTGTCCCGGCTGTTCGACATCCGGCCCGAAATCGCGGTTCACGACCTGCATCCCGATTACCTGTCGACCCAGTGGGCCTTGAACCGTTCCGGGCTGAAAACCATGGCGGTTCAGCACCATCACGCCCACATCGCGTCCTGCCTGGCCGAGAACGGGAGAACCGGGCCTGTCATCGGGTTCGCGATGGACGGAACCGGATACGGTCCGGACGGAACCGTCTGGGGCGGGGAAATCCTGGTCGCCGACCTGGTCCGGTTCGAGAGGGCGGGGCATTTCTCGGTCCGTTCCATGCCCGGCGGACCGGCCGCGATACGCGAGCCCTGGCGCATGGCGCTTTCTTTCATGGACGCGGCCTTCAGGCACGCTGTCGATCCGGGCCTGGCAGAGGACGCGCTCCTGCGGAAGGCGTCCGGTTTGCCGGCATTCCATGATGCCGGCGCCGGGAAGGTCCGGTCCGTACTCCGGCTGATCCGATCCGGAATTCCCCTGCCCTCAACCTCGAGCCTGGGGCGGCTCTTCGACGCGGTTTCGGCACTGTCCGGGATTCGGTCCGTTTCCACGTATGAAGGACAGGCCGCCTCTGACCTGGAGGCTGTTCTGTATACCTCCGTAAACAGCACAGATCAGGCAAGCATTTTTCCGGCGGAGATCCGGACCAATGGGGCGAAAGGCCCGGTTATGACCGATCTGGAGCCTTATCCATTTGAAATAACAGAATTTAACGGAGTTTTTAAGATTGATCCCGATAAAGTCATTCTCGCTGTGCTCAAAGATGTTCAGGCCGGATTTCCGGTTTACGGCATCAGCCGGAAATTTCACACCGGCTTGATACGGGTTTTCGTCCGTATCGCGAAGCGTTTGCGGGATAAGACCGGATTGTCCACGGCCGCGTTGAGCGGGGGCTGTTTCCAGAACCTCTTTCTGCTGGACACTCTGTCCGGGGAACTCGCCAGAGCCGGTTTCGAGGTTCTGTCGCATTCGCTTGTGCCGGCCAATGACGGGGGACTGTGTCTGGGCCAGGCGGCCATCGCCCATGCCGGGATGCGGCCGGAGGCTCCCTTCACGCGGGGCGAGGCTGTAAATCGGGGTTGATTTATTTGGATGTTTTTATTATCTTAAACCAGGACCTATTCGCTTACCGGTTTCTCATCCCTGCGATTTTCGGCATCCATGCGTTTTTCGGATCGGGAATGCGGAAAAATCCGTTGTTTTCGGAGCCGTCGGCTTCCGGAAAGCCATTCGTTCCATGGAAGTACGCGGTCACGCTCTTCATCACACTGATCCTTTGCCTGATCGACGGCGGACTGACGATCTTCCTTGTCAGTAGAGGGGCGTGGGAGGCCAACCCGCTGATGCGGCACGCGCTTTCGGTCAGCCATGAATATTTCATCATACTGAAGTATTTACTGACAGCCGGAGGGATTCTCTTTCTGATACATCACGGACGCAGGCGGGTTTTCCGGGGACTCATAACCCTTGAGGAGCTGGCCGGGGGCATTCTGCTGTTCTACGCCGGCCTGGTCATCTACGAGATCACCATCTATCACATCGTGAAGTAACCGCGCCCATGTGCCTGGCCATACCCATGAAATTGACCGAGATCCTTGGCGACCGGGGCGTCGCCGAAGCCGGCGGCGTCCGGCGCGAGGTCGGTCTGCAGCTGCTCGACGGTCTGCGGATCGGAGACTACGTGCTTGTCCACGCCGGATTCGCCATCCAGAAAGTGGACGAGGAGGAGGCGCGGAAGACGCTGGACCTTTTCCGCGAACTCGGTCAGGACTTTTGAAGTACGTGGACGAATTCCGCGACGGCCGCGCCGGCCGCAGGCTCGTCGCGGAGATTCGCGAGACGGCGCCTGACCGGCCCCTGACGCTGATGGAAGTGTGCGGCACGCACACCATGGCGATCGCGCGGTTCGGCATTCGGCCGCTGCTGCCGCCATCGGTCCGTCTCATCTCCGGACCCGGGTGCCCGGTCTGCGTGACGCCGCTGACGTTCATCGACACGGCCGCGGCGCTGAGCCGCCGGGAACTGACGCTGGCCGTTTTCGGGGACATGATGCGCGTCCCGGGCTCCGAGACGAGCCTCGAACGGGAGGCCGCTGCGGGCGCGGACGTGCGCGTGGTCGCGTCCACGCTCGAGGCCCTGGCCCTCGCCGACCGGTTGAAGCCCCGGCCGGTGGTCTTTCTCGGCATCGGTTTCGAGACGACCGCGCCCACGGTGGCCGCGTCCCTGATCGAAGCGAAGCGCCGGCGCCTCGACAATTACGCGGTGCTCTGCGGCCACAAGACCATGCCGCGTGCGCTGGCCGTCCTGGCGGCGGGGAACCCGAAACCCGACGGATACCTGTGCCCCGGACACGTCAGCGTGGTGATCGGATCCGGCGCGTATGAGGGGATTGTCCGGGATTTCGGCATCGGGTGCGTGATCGCGGGGTTCGAACCCCTGGATATACTCCAGGCGATCAGCAGGCTCGTCCATCAGGCCGCGTCCGGCGTTCCGGCCGTCGAGAATCCCTACAGCCGCGCGGTGACCGCGGCCGGGAACGGCCGCGCCCGGGATGCGATGGATACGGTTTTCGAACCCTGCGATTCGGAATGGCGCGGACTCGGGCTGATTCCTGGAAGCGGCCTCAAAATCAGGGCGGAATTCGCTGATTTCGACGCGGCCTCGCGTTTTCCGGTTTCGGTCACGGCCGCGTCCGATCCCCCGGGATGCCGGTGCGGCGAGGTGCTGACCGGGGCTGTGCGGCCGGCCCAATGCGGCCTTTTCGGAACGGCCTGCACCACGGATCATCCGGTCGGGGCGTGCATGGTCTCGTCCGAGGGAACCTGCGCGGCGGCTTTTCGGTATGGATCTGAATGACGGAGTTCAAAGTTCAAGGTTCAAAGTTCAAGGAAAAAGAGGAAGAACAGGGACTGGGAACACGGACGGATTTTTTCCGAACCTTTAAAGTAGACTCAAAAAGATGATGGAAATATCGGATGAGCTTTCACTCTGAACGAGGACCAATATTTTTCTCTTTGAACTTTGAACCTTGAACTTTGAACTCCGTCATTCAGATCCATAC
>JAUCQC010000273.1 GCA_030372965.1 bacterium | reverse complement strand
TATTACTTCCCCCCCTCCGGCGGCGCGGGCGTACAGCGCGCGTTGAAGTTCGTCAAATACCTGCGCGACTTCGGATGGGAGCCCGTGGTCCTGACCGTCCGCGAGGACGCGGATTTTCCGGCCCGCGACGAATCTCTTCTCTCCGAGGTCCCGGCCGGCGTCGAGGTCGTGCGAACCGGCATCTTCGAACCCTACGGCCTGTACCGGAAATGGACGGGCAAGGCGGGGAACGCGGCCATAGACATCGAAACCAACACGGGCGGAAAACAGTCTGGCATCCGCGAGAGAGTCGCGGATCTCGTGCGCTCCACTTTTTTCATTCCGGACGCCCGTTGTTTCTGGAAGCCGTCGGCCCTGGCCGCGGCCGAAGGAATCCTGAAGCGCCGCAAAGTGGACGCGATCGTCTCCACAGCACCGCCCTACACCTGCCACCTGATCGCGGAATCCATCCGCCGCAGGCACGGCATCCCCTGGGTCGCGGATTTCAGGGACTCCTGGGTCGGGTGGCTCTCCGCGCCGGACCGGTGGTGGCTCCCGAACCGCGTGGACCGGGCGCTGGAAAGCAAGGTGCTCCGGAACGCGGACCGTATCCTGGCCGTGTCCGAGGGTGTCCGCTCCGACCTGTCCTCGCGGAATCCGGACATCCCCGCCGGTAAATGGCGGATCCTGACGAACGGATTCGACGCGGCGGATTTCTCCGGACTGGACCCGAAACCGGACGCGGACCGGTTCGTGATCACTTACACGGGTTCCCTGTACGGCAAGCGGGACCCTTCAGCGCTTCTTCGGGCTTGCCGCTCGCTCGCGGAACGCAGGCCGGATCTGGCGGAAAAGCTCCTCATCCGTTTTATCGGCAGGGTGGATTCAACCACGCTGGATGCGTTCAGGGCACTGGGACGAATGTTCGAGCATGTGGCGTACGTGCCCCACGGCGAGAGCCTCAAGGCGCTCCTGGAGTCGTCGGCCCTGCTCCTGGTGATCGACACGGCCGCGGCCGCGGGCACCATTGTCACGGGCAAAGTGTACGAGTACCTCGGCGCGGGACGGCCCATTCTCGCGCTCGCGCCCGAAGGCGACGCGGCCCGGCTGATCCGGTCTCTCGGAGCGGGCGCCGTGGTCGCGCCGGAAGACCCCTCCGGCGTTGAAAGGATTCTCGAGGAATGGATGACGGCCTGGCAGGGTAACGGCCCGATCCCCCATGCATCAGCCGAAGCCGCACGGCGGTTCGAACGGAAGGCCCTTACCGGGGAATTGGCGCGCATTCTGGATGAAATATCGGCATCAACTGATTCGCAGGGGTGAGGCGCCGCCTGGTCCCTGCAGGAAACGGAAAGGAAACCTGAATGTCCAAGCGTAAAAGGGAAAAACAGCGGAACCCGTCCGCGGATCTCCAGAAGGCCCGGAAATCCTTTTCCCTGCCCCTCTGGGAAAGCCATCCCAACTGGTTCACGGCCGCGGCCCTGACCCTGCTTTTCCTGGCCCTGTTCCGCTTCCACGCGCCCCTGCCCCCGGACACAGTCGCCTCCTACAGTTTCAGGCCTTTCGTGGACGACTGCGTCGAACGCGGCGTGTATCCCCTGTGGAACCCCCACATCTTCTGCGGCATGCCCTTCTTCGCGAGCCTGTCCGCGCTCTACGTGGACCCGGTCAATGACGCCGTCCTGCTGATGACCGGAGCCCTGAACTGGGTGTTCCGGTTCTCCAGCCTCGTCGAGGTCCAGCGCGCGGCCATGATGCTGCTGAACCACGTTCTCCTCGGATTCTTCACATTCCTCTTTCTCCGCCGGAGGAATCTCTCGAAGGAGGCCTCCATTCTCGGGTGCCTGGCCATGGCCCTCATGCCGCAGGTGATCGGGTACTCGAACGCGGGGCACAGCACCCAGATCGCCTCCCTGGCCCTGACACCGCTGATCCTGCTTCTCGTGGACGGTCTTCTGGAGAAGCGGAACCTGCTCTTCTTCTGCCTCACCGGACTGGCCGCCGGTGTCCAGTTGCTCCGGGCGCACGTCCAGGTCTGTTACTACACCTGGCTCATGGTCGGCGCGTTCTTCCTGGTCTGGGCGGTCGCCGAAATCAGGGCGAAGAACGCGAAACGGGTTCCGGCCGGGGCAGGCCTCCTGGCGGGCGCTTTGCTCGCCGGCTTTCTGGTCTCGGCCTGGCTCAACGCCTCGGTGTTCGAGTACTCGAAATATTCCATCCGCGGGGGCGCGGGCGGCGGCGTGGATTACCGGTACGCCACGGCGTGGTCCTTCTCTCCCGGTGAAATGGCGACTTTTTTCATCCCCGCGTTCATGGGCTTCGGCGGCGACACCTACTGGGGCGGCATGCCCTTCACGGACTTTCCGCATTATTTCGGAATCGCCGTGTTCCTGCTCGCGGTGCTGGCCCTGGCGCTCCGCCGCGACCGGGTCACCCTGTTCTTCGGTCTTTTCGCGGGATTCGCCCTGCTCGTGTCGTTCGGCAGCCACTTTCCCGTTCTGTACAAGCCGATGTTCAAGTTCCTGCCGTTCTTCAACAAACTCCGCGCGCCGGACATGATTCTGCTCATGTTCAAGTTCTCGGCCGCGTGCCTGGCCGCTCTCGGCGCCCAGGCCCTGTTCGACCTGAATCCCGACCCGAAGTCCGGGGACGGACGGAAGGCGAAAAGAGCCCTGGCCGCATTCGGCACCGTGCTCGCCGGCCTGTTCCTGGTTCTCCTGCTCGGGAAAGGCGCCTACATGGGATGGGCCCGGCGGGCGGGAGACATGGCCGGACGGGCGCACGACGGCGCGCTGACCGACGCGTTCAAGGCCCTCTGCCTGTTCGGTTTCACGCTGGGCCTCGCGCTGCAGGTCTCGGCGAAGAAAATCCGGCCGGGCGTTTTCGCCTTCCTGGTGTCCGCGATCATCCTGCTGGACCTCTGGTTCGTGAACAGCCGCATCATCACGCGCGCGAGGGCCGACGTGGCCTCCTATTTCCGCCCGACGTCCGAAGTGGAGTTTCTGAAGGGACAAAAGGATCCCTTCCGCATCATGACCGTGCAGGACCGGCGGCCGCCGAACTGGTACGCGTATCATTTCATCCAGAACGTCTCTGGCTACCACGCGGCGAAGCTCCGCGCCGTCCAGGAAACCCTCGACGCCTTCGGCATGCCGGACGATTTTCTGTTCAAGTACCTGACCCAGGCGGACGGCCAGTACGCCTGGCTGGACCCGAAGGAGGTTCCCGCGGACCGGGTCCGCAGCCACCACGCCTTCCTGAAAATGACCAATGTCCGCTACGTGCTGTCGCCCTTCAGCCTTCCGGATTCCAGCCTGATGCTGGTTCTCCCGCCCGGCAGCCAGGGCGGCAACGCCGTCTTCGAGTTCAAGGACGCCCTGCCGCGCGTGTTCTTTCCGAAACGGACCGTGACGGCCGCCGGGCGGGAAGCCGCGCTGGGCTACATGGCCGGAGGCGCTTTCGATCCCGCGGAGACGGCCGTTCTCGACGCGAAACCGCCCGCGGACATCGTCCCCTCCGACTCGAACCGGGCGGAAATCGTCAAGTGGGACATACATGAAATCGAGGTCCGCGCCGACATCCGGACCCCGTCCCTGCTCGTATTCAGCGAAGTCTACTACCCCGCGGGGTGGAAGGCTTTTGTGGACGGCCGGGAGACGCCGATTCTCAGGACGGACTGGATGCTGCGTTCCGTTTTCCTGGAGCCCGGCGCCCGCTCCGTCCGCATGGAATTCAAGCCGGCCGTGTTCCGAGCCGGACTCTGGACGACGCTCGCCTCGGCCGGCCTTCTCCTCCTCGGCGCCGCGTTCGCAGTCATCCGAGGCCGCAGGAAACCGGAGCCAGGCGTCGGGGAAACCGCGGCATGAGACGGTGGCTCTCCCGCCTGTTCGGCGGCGTCCGCGGCGTCCTGTTCGCGGCCGCGGTGGCCGCGGGGCTCTCCCTGCACCTCTACACCCAGCACGTGGTGCAGCAGCTCCGCGAGGAATCCCGGTCTCTCGTCATGTTCTACGCGGGCATGTACGCGCGCGTCGCGGAGACCGACTCCCCGGGCGACCTCACCTTTCTGTTCGACCAGATCATCAGCCGCACCAACTTTCCGCTCATCCAGACCGACACGCTGCTGCAGCCCACGGGCTGGAAGGGCCTGGCTGTCTCGCAGAGCGACACCTCGCGGGCCGCGCTGGAGAAAGTGCGGCGCATGGTCCTGCGCCTCGACCGTGAGATCGACCCCATTCCCGTGAAGTACGGGAACCGCACCCTCGCCTTCCTGTTCTACGGCGACTCGCGCCTCATCCAACAGCTCCGCTGGCTCCCGTACGCGGAGGCCGGATTCATCGGCCTCTTCATCCTGATCGGTTTCTTCGGATACGCCCACATCAAGCGGAGCGAACAGCGCTCCATCTGGGTGGGCATGGCCAAGGAGACGGCCCACCAGCTCGGCACGCCGCTCTCGTCCCTGATGGGCTGGATCGAGGTGATGCGCTCGGGCCGGCCTTCCCCGTCCGTTTCGCTCGCGGACGAGATGGAACGCGACGTGAAGCGGCTGCGCCAGGTCACCCAGCGTTTCTCCCAGATCGGCTCGAAACCGGATCTGAAGAAGGCGGATCTCGCCGGGCCGCTCCGGGAGACCGTCGAATACATCCGCCGCCGCGCGCCCCAGCTGGGCCGGCCCGTCGTCATCGAGGAGAGCCTCGGCGAAACGCCCGCGGTGCCCCTGAACGCGGACCTGTTCCAGTGGGCCGTGGAGAACATTCTCAAGAACGCTCTGGACGCGATGAACAAGGACCACGGCATCATTTCCGTCCGGTCGGGTGTCTCGGACCGCGGACGCGTGTTCGTGGAGATCGGGGACAACGGCCGGGGCATAGACAAGGCCGACCGCGGACGCGTGTTCAAGCCCGGGTTCTCGACCAAGAAACGCGGATGGGGGCTCGGGCTGACCCTCGCCCGGCGCATTGTTGAGGAATACCACGGCGGCCGGCTCTTCGTCAAGGAAAGCGCGCCGGACAAGGGCACCGTGATGCGGATCGAGCTGTGAACCAAAACCGGATCCTTTTCCGGCTTTATCCCGCTTCCCGTCTCCCTTGACCGTTCCCGGATTGGGGATCGAAACCGGGAACTTTCGCGGATTGAAACCCTGAAGGGTCAATTCCAGGATCACGGTTTCACCCGAATCCATATCTCATCCCAAGGGAAATATTGGACAATGCGCTCCCAATGATCCTCACCCTCAAGCTCATCCTCACCGCCGTGTTCTGGGGCGGGACATTCATCGCCGCGCGGCGCGTGGTCGCGGACATGGGCCCTTTCTCCGCGGCCTTCCTGCGCTTCCTCATCGCGAACGCCGCGCTCCTGGTCGTCGGCCTCCGGCGTTTCGGAAAATCGCTGTTCCGGATTCCCCGCCCGCAGGTCCTGCCGCTTCTGGGCCTGGGCCTGACGGGCATCTTTCTGTACAACATTTTCTTCTTCGGCGGCCTGAAGCAGGTCGAAGCGGGCCGCGCTTCGGCCATCGTCGCCTCGAATCCGGTCTTCACCGCCCTGCTCGCATCCTGCTTCGGCTGGGAACGCCTCACGGCCCGCAAAATCGCGGGCATTCTGCTCTCCGTATCCGGCGCGCTCGTCGTCATCTCGAGGGGGAACCCGTCCTCGATCCTGAGCGGAGGCCTGGGCGCCGGCGAGGGCTTCATCCTCGGCTGCGTGGCCGCGTGGGTGGCCTACTCGCTGATCGGAAAATCCGTACTGCATCACGTCCCGCCGCTGAAGGCGGTTTTCTGGGCCACGCTGGTCGGCGACGTCCTGCTCCTGATCCCCGCGTGCGGGGAGCGTCTTCCCGCGCGCCTGGCGTCTGTGACGCCCGGGGCCTGGATCGGCCTCCTCTACCTCGGCCTTCTGGGTACGGTGCTCGGTTTCGTCTGGTACTACCAGGGCGTCCAAAAACTCGGCGTCGTCCGCGCGAGCCAGTACATCAACGGGGTGCCGATCAGCGCGGTGGCGCTCGGCGTCCTGATCCTGCGCGAACCCGTGACCGTCTCCCTGATCGCGGGAACCCTCCTCGTCATTGGAGGCGTGACGCTCGCCCAGTCGGGCTGAGCGGACGCCCCGTCGGACGGAAATCGCATGAAACAAAAAACCGTGCTCTATTGCGTGCTGAACTGGGGTTTGGGCCACGCCACCCGGAGCATACCCGTGATCCGGGCGCTGCTGGACAGGGGCGACCGCGTGATCATCGCGTCCACGGACCGGTCCCTGGCCCTGCTCCGCGGCGAATTTCCCGACTGCCGCTTCGTGGACCTTCCGGACTACAATATCCGCTACAGCCGCACCCGCACCGGGCTCGTGCCGGGTCTCCTGCTCCAGGTTCCGGGGATTTTCCGCCGCCTGCGGCAGGAGCAGGCCGCGGTCGAGACTTTGGTCGACCGGTTCAAGCCCGACGCCGTGGTGTCGGACAACCGGTACGGGTGTTATTCCACCCGCGTGCCGTCGCATTTCATGACCCATCAGCTCCGTTTTCAGGTGCCGGCCGGACTGAAGCGCGCGGCCGCGGTCAGTGAAATCTTCAACCGGTTCTGCTTTCAGCGGTATCGGAGCGTCTGGGTGCCGGACGACGCAGGGTCGCCGAACCTCTCAGGCGATCTTTCTCACGCCTGCCGCCTGGCCGGCCACCCGAAAATCCATTACATCGGTCCCCTGACCAGTCTCGGAACGGGAAGGCCGGTCCGGAGCCCGGGAGCGGAGGGGCCGGACTTTCTGTTCCTGATCTCCGGGCCCGAACCCCAGCGCACGGTGTTCGAGCGAATCGTGCTCGAACGGATCGGCGAGGTGAAAGGGCGTAAGGTCGTCGTGCTCGGGAAACCCGAAGCAGAAGCGACCGGCTTTCAGGAAAACACCGGGGACACGGTCATCCATCCCCACCTGAAACGCGCCGCGCTCATTCCCCTGATGCGGCGCGCTCGGCTCGTCGTGTGCCGCTCCGGCTATTCCACGCTCATGGAGCTCGCCGCCCTGGGCAAGGCCGCCGTCCTCGTCCCGACGCCCGGCCAGACCGAGCAGGAATACCTGGGCCGTCACGCGGCCCGATCCGGATTCTTCCATTGCGTTCCGCAGAAGGATTTCGACCTGCGGGAAGCTGTATCCGAAGCGGAACGCCTGCAGCGGGGCAATCGGATGCTGCCGCGTTTCAACCGGACGGATGAAATCATCCGCCTGCTGGACGGGTGAAACCGCGTCATTCTCCGGGTGAAGGAGGGCGCATCATGCGGACCCACGCGAAATCCCGCCGGTCGTTCCGTGCCGTCCCGGCCGTCATTCTAGCCCTGCTCGCGGCATGGGAGTCCGGCAACGCATTCGCCGGAACCGTTTATTGTTCGCCCGAAGGATCGGACATGGGTTCGGGGACGCGCGACCGGCCCTTCCGCTCCCCGGGCGCGGCCTCCCGGCTGCTGTCCCCCGGGGACACCCTCATTCTTCTGGCCGGAACTTACGTGCTCTCCGAATTCGACGCGGATATCCTGGCGCCTCAGGACGGACGTCCCGGCGCCTGGATCACGATCCGGGGGCAGTCTCCGGACCGGCCCGTGCTGGCCGGACGGAACGACCTGCTCTGCGCGGTTTTTCTCTCCAGCTATCTCCGTCTCGAATCCCTTGAAATCACGAGCAGCGGAGGCGCCTTCTTCAGGGACGGCCTCAACGGAACGGACCGGCCCCTGCGAAACGTCATACTGTCGGGGCTCAATGTCCACCACCTGGACGGAATGGGCCTCAACATCCGGGATGTGGATTCGCTAACCGTGGAGAACTGTGATTTCTCTCATTGCGGATTCGGCGGCATCGGCGGTCCTGAGGGTGAGGCCGGAGGATTGCGGCACGTGAGGATAAGCGGCTGCTCCCTGTCGTATTCCGGCCGCTATTACCGGGGCATCATGGACAATCCGGACAATCCCTATGACCGTCCGGACGGTTTCGGCATCGAGCCGTCGGACGGCCCGGTGGAAATCATTCGCACACTCGCCGAACACAACCGGGGTGACGGCCTGGACAGCAAAGCGGCGAACACGGCCGTCCGGCAGTGCCGTGTCGAAAACAATTTCGCGAACGGCGTCAAACTCTGGGCGGGCGGGAGCCGCATCGAGAACACGCTCATCGCCGGAACCGGGGACGGCGATCCTTCATCGCCCTGGGCGAACATCGTGATCGAAAGCGCTCACCGTTCGGCAGGGGGATTCGAAATCGTTCATTGCACCGTGGCCGACAATCCCGGCCGCCGATCCTATTCCATGCACGTGCAGTACGATACGCCGCTTCAGCCTGTCGCGGTCACCGTTCGCAACTCGATATTCTCCGGGGCGTATGGATCCGTATTCTTCGGCGATTCGGTGCGGTTGACCTGCGAATACAACCTGTTCGACCGCGGCGGAGGGGATGTCCAAATCGAGGCCCGCGGCCAAAGCTACACATCGTCGGACATTCAGAACGGTCTTGTGGGGCCCGGCAACCGGACCGGAGACCCTCTCTTTGTCCGGCCGGCGTGGGGGACATCCGGGGACTACCGGCTTCAGGAGGGAAGCCCCGCGATCAACGCGGGGATGATCGTTTCGATTGCGGCGGATCTGGATGACGGATTCCGGCCCCAGGGAGGCGGCTTCGACATGGGCTGCTACGAGTCGGCATGGGCCGCGGCAGTCCGCCGCGCCCCTTCGCGTCCATCCTCCGCCGGGACGGTTTTCCCTTATCCGAATCCCTCGAACGGATCCTTCCGCGTTCCGGTGATCCTTTCCGTACCCTGCGAACCCGCACTGGAACTCTTTGACGCCGGGGGCCGCCGTGTTCGCACAATTACCTTCGGCAGGAAGGTCGCGGGCGTCCATATTCTCGACGTGTCCGCAGGCGGCCTTCCCAGCGGCGTCTATCTGGGACGACTCGCGGCCGGGGGCCGGTCCGAATCGTTCAAATGGACGCACCAGAAATAGGAGATCGCCCCATGATCGAAAGACGGCCGTTGCATCGGTCAAAAAGCCGGAGCCGACTGACCCGGCGGAGTCTCGCCGGGCTCTCTCTTCTGCTGCTCGTGGCCGCATACCCGACGGCAGGTTCGGTCCGGGACCGCCTCTGGTACCCTGCGCCCGCGGCGGAATGGAACGCGGCGCTGCCCATCGGAAACGGACGCCTCGCGGCCATGGTTTTCGGCGGGACGGACAGGGAGCGCGTTCAGCTGAACGAGGAAACGCTCTGGTCGGGGGGGCCGCGGCGCGCCGACAACCCGGAAGCCCTTCCCCGGCTGGAGGAGGTCCGCCGCCTTCTGCTCGAAGGAAAAGCCGTCGAAGCCCAGGAACTCGCGGACCGTTTCCTGATGGGCGACCCGCGGACGGTCAGGCCGTACCAGACCCTCGGGGACCTGTGGATCGATTTTCCGGATCAGGGGCCGGTGACGGACTACCGCAGGGAATTGCTGCTGGATTCGGCCCTGGTGCGGATCCGGTACCGCCGGAACGGCGTGCTTCACCTGCGCGAAATTTTCGCGAGCGCGCCGCGGAACATCATCGCGGTCCGATTGTCCGCCGACCGTCCCGCGAGCGTCTCCTGTTCCGTATCCCTCTCCAGGCCCGCGGACGCGGCCGTCCGGCCGTCCGGACCGGACCGCCTGGTCATGGAGGGCCGCCTGGACGGCGGAACGGGCCTGCGTTTCGCGGGTCTAGTGCGGGCCATTCCCTCAGGCGGCGCGATCCGGACAGCGGGAAGCCGAATCGAGATCCGGGACGCGGATTCGGTCGTGCTCCTGTTCGCGGCCGCGACGGATTACAGGGGCGGCAATCCCGGGGACGCGTGCGCGAAGCGTCTCGCGGCCGCGGGCCGGAAAAAATTCAGCCGGCTTCTCTCCGAGCATGCCGCGGATTTCGGCGGGCTCTTCGGCCGCGTGACCCTGAACATCGGACGACCGGCCTCGGAGGGGGATCCGGCCACGGACGAGCGTCTCAGCGCCGCGCGATCCGGAGCCGCGGACAACGGTCTGTTCGCCCTGTTCTTTCAATTCGGCCGCTATCTGATGATTTCCGGCTCCCGGCCCGGGTCGCTTCCGCTCAACCTGCAGGGCAAGTGGAACGACCGCATGGATCCGCCATGGAATTCCGACTACCACATGAACATCAACCTGCAGATGAATTACTGGCCCGCCGAGGCCGCGAACCTGGCCGAATGCGGCGAACCTCTTCTCGATTTCATCGAGTCCCTCAGGCCGCCGGGACGCGAGACCGCGCGGATTCATTACGGCTGCGGGGGATTTGTCGCGCATCACCTGACGGACGCGTGGGGCTTCACGTCTCCCGCGGACGGCGCGCAATGGGGGCTCTGGCCCATGGGCGCGGCCTGGCTGTGCCGGCACCTCTGGGACCGGTGGCTCTACGGCGGGGACAGGGATTTCCTCGAAAAAAGGGCGTATCCGGCCATGGCCGAGGCGTGCGAATTTTTCGTCGATTACCTGACCGAGGACGGCAACGGACGTCTCGTCACCGGGCCCTCCCTCTCGCCGGAAAACACCTATCGCCTTCCGGACGGCGGCCAGGCCGCGGTGTGCATGGGGCCGACCATGGACATCGCCATACTGACCGAACTGTTCAGGAACACACGGGCCGCGGCTGAGCTTCTCGGCAAAGACGAGGGATTCGCGTCGGACCTCCAGGTTCTGACAAGCTTCATGCCCCGTTTTCAGACCGGGAGCCGGGGCCGGCTGCAGGAATGGCTGGAGGATTACGGGGAACCGGAGCCGGGACACCGGCATTTTTCCCATCTGTACGGCCTGTATCCATCGAACCTCATCACGCTTCGCGGAACGCCGGAAACCGCGGCCGCAGCGGCCGCCAGCCTGGATTTCCGCATGGCCAACGGGTCCGGGAGCACGGGGTGGAGCCGCGCCTGGTCCGTCAACCTGTGGGCGCGGCTGGAGCAGGGCGATTCTGCCCTCGCCGGTCTCCGGGAGATGCTGAGAACGCACACGGCGCCCAACCTGTTCGATCTGCACCCCCTGGGGTCCGGATCCGTTTTCCAGATCGACGGCAACCTGGGGGCGGCGGCCGGCATCATGGAAATGCTCCTGCAGTCCCAGAACGGCGAGCTCCACCTCCTGCCGGCGCTTCCGAAAGCCTGGCCGGACGGAGACGTGAAAGGCCTCCGGGCCAGGGGCGGATACAAGGTGGATCTTTCCTGGCGGGACGGGAAACTGACCGCCGCGGCGGTCACTGCGGACCGTCCGGTTGTGTGCCGGCTGCGGTCGTCCGTCCGGCTCAGCGCCGCCTGCCAGTCGAAACCCGTGCCGGTCCGCTCCCTGACCGACGATCTCGTGGAATTCCAGGCTGCCGGGGGAAAGACGGTGGTTCTCTCCGCGAACTGAAGAGGTCGCGGCGCGGGCAAATGAAAACCCTCCGGGAGGTTCCCGACCTCCCGGAGGGTTCATGCAATGTATAAGAAACCTGCCGGCTACTTCGTCTCGATCTCCACTTCCACTTCCTCTTCAGGCTCTCCGCAGGGGCCTTCCTGACAACCCGGGAAATGCCTCTGCAAGCGTAACTGTTTCAGGGGCCCTTCTCCGCCGCGATGCATGAGAAAATCACGCCCTTCCGGTCCCATCGGCCCGGGACCCATGCCGTGCCGCCTGCCCAGCGTCTTCCGGTCGAAATCGACCCTCTGCTCCGGAGTCAGCAGGCCGCGCACCGCGATCTGATGCATCGCGCGTTTCTTCTCGATCTGCGTTTTCAATCCGCCGATCTCCTCGATCTTGCGCTCCACCGCGGCGCCGTCCGGCTTGTCGGCCAGCATCAGCTGTCTGAGTTCAGCGTCCAGCACCTCGATCCTGGCCCGCACCGGAAGCACGGCTTTTTCCATTTCCAGCTCCAGGGCGTCCGCCTTCTTCCGCTGTTCGTCCGTGAGACCGGAGACGCACGGACCCGTCTGGGCATGCGCCTTTCTTTCGGTCACGATGCGCTTGACGATTTTTTTCTCGGTTTTGGCCTGGCCGAACGCGGCGGTCACGGCCAGCGCGAGGGCCGCCAGGATGGCGATTCCGATTTTGTTCTTCATGGCTGTTTCTCCTGTGTGTGAGGTTTCGGTTTCGGATCCCCGGGTCCCGGGCCCGGCGGCGGGCCGCCTGGCGGAAAGCCGAACGCGCGGTTTTCGCGCATCCGCCGCAGAATCTGCTCGCGGAAACGAGCCCTCTGCTCCGGATCCATGACCTCCCTCTCCCTGAGCATCTGCCTGAACACTTCTTTCTCGACCTGCACCTGAAGCCGGCCGATTTCCTCGATGGCGCGGTGAATCGCGATCGTGTCCGGTTTCTCGGACGTGACCAGCTCGAAAAGCGCGCGGCGCTTCTCGAAGAGAATGCCGTGGGTTTTGCCGACCCGAGGCCAAAATTCGCCCTGCATGTGCCGCAGGTGCGCTCGCTGGTCCCTCCGGAATTCGACAGGCGGCTCCATTTTCCGGAGGGGTGCGCCCCAGTCCCCGCCATCCGACAGCCCGAAACGCCCCCTTTCCCCCGCCCAGTGCGACGCGTGACGGTGCTGTCTCCAGAGCCTGTATCCGAAAGCGCCGAGGAACGCGCAATTGAAGGCGATCGACAGACCGAGCGCCAGCCATATCCATTTCTGCCGTGTCATCGTGTCTCCTCCGGTTCGATCGCGTTGTTCAGGGAGAGATAAACGTCCCCGAGAGAAGCGGTCGGAACCGAACTGAACGAATCGAGGTAAACGGCTTCCGCGGATTCCGGGAACTGCGCGGCTGCGGCCTGGCGGCCGCCCGCGATATATCCGATCCAGAAGCCGAGCAGGGCCACGGCCGCGGCCGAAACCGGAATCAGAAAACGCTCAAGTCTTTCTGAAGCCGCGGGTCGCGTCTCGTGGATACGGGCCGCCAGACGGCCGCGGAAGGCGGGCGACGGCGCCGCGGCGGGAAGGGCGTCCAGCGCCCGCCAGACGGCTTCCCATTCGGCGAGCCGGCTCCGGCAGGCCTCGCAGGTTCCCAGGTGCGATGCGACGGCGTCCTTCCGGGCCGGGGCGAGTTCGCCATCCATGAAGGCCGAAAGCCATTTTTCAATGTCGCGACAGTTCATGCGTCTTCTCCTTCTGCATCCCATGGAACACGGGGGAAGTCATTTTCCTGCGGGTCAGGAGATCACCGGCCTGAGATTCTTCTTCAGCGTCTCCCGGGCCCTGAACAGCAGGGATTCCACCGCCGAAACCGTGGTCCCCATCGCGGACGCGATCTCCTCGTACGACAGGTCCTCGTATTTCCGGAGCAGGAGAGCGGTTTTCTGCTTCTCGGGAAGTCGGTCCACCGCTCTTCGGACCAGGGATTCCCGTTCCTTGGTTTCGAGCCGCGCGTCCGGACGGTCGTCTTCCGGCGCGCCCGGATCGAAGGGCCGGTCCCCGCGCAGCCATTCGAACGAAACAAGCCGTCTGCGCTTCCGGTCGCGTATCCGGTTCAGGGAGCGGTTGACCGCGATCCGGTACAGGTAGGTGGACAACTTGGCCTCGGGGCGGTAATCCAGGCGCGTCCGGTAGAGCTGGAAGAACACGTCCATCGCCACTTCCTCCCCGTCCGCCGGGTTGCCGACATACCGGGTGCAGAGGTCCAGTATCCGGCCCTGATACTTTTCGACGATCTTGTTGAACGCGGCTTCGTCGCCCTTCTGGACGCGAAGCATCAAATCGGTGTCCTGCATGATCGGAGTATCCACGCTTTTGTAACACCCGGAAAAAGGAAATCCTTCGTGTCCCAAGCTAATCAGGATTCCTGAAAAAAGCAAGAAAACAGGGATTTCCTGACGGGATTCCGGCCCCGGCAATCCTGAATCTGCCAGCGCTCGCTAACCCCGCGACTTGCCGCGGGGTTAGCGAGCGAATATCAGATGTCTCTTCTCTACAGATAGAAGACTCCCCGCCGCTTGCGGCGGGGAGCTTCAATCCGGAGTTTTCGGTTGATTCAATCCATTGCATTTCTTACATTTGAGGGAATTGCGGCTCTGTTGTGCGATAAATGCGCTCGCCGTCAGATTCCTCCGTAATTCGAACAAAACCCCGGGCCATCCGTACTTCAAACAACCGGAACCCGGAAAGGAGAGACCCATGAGGAAATTCCCGCTTTCCGCCGCGACCGCAACCCTGGCTGTCCTGGTACTGGCGCTCTCCTGCTCCAAACCGCAGGCTGTTCCCGGAGTCCGATGGCATTCGAATCTCAATGCCGCGTTGGATTCAGCGGCTGTCCGGAACAAGCTGGTGCTCGTCGAGTTCATGGCCGAGTGGTGCCCCTCCTGCAGGGCCATGGACGATTCGACCTTCAACCAGCCGGGCGTGACATCCAGAATCGCCGCTTTCATTCCCGTGCGCGTGGATGTCGACTCCCAGAAAGCGGTCGCGGATCAGTACGGCGCGACCGCCAGAAAATACGGCGGCATCGGCATCCCCAACTTCCTGTTCCTGGATCCCGCGGGAAAGCCCCTTGCCCATCGCGTGGGTTTTTTGAACAGCCGTGACTTTTCCGCGCTGATGGATTCCGTTCTTTCCCTCGCGCCTGCCGCCCCGGCCCGCTGATGGGAGACGGCATGTTCCGGAGGATCCGGGAGGACATCGAAACCGTATTCCGCGAAGATCCCGCGGCGCGGTCCAAGTTCGAAGTGCTGACCTGCTACCCCGGCCTTCACGCGCTGTGGGCGCACCGGGTGGCGAACGCCCTGTACCGCCGTCGGATGTACTTTCTGGCGCGCATCGTCTCGCACACCAGCCGCTTCTTCACCCAGATCGAGATCCATCCGGGCGCGAAGATCGGCCGCCAC
Organism: bacterium; assembly: GCA_030372965.1. Lineage (GTDB taxonomy): Bacteria > Zhuqueibacterota > QNDG01 > QNDG01 > DTFT01 > JAFGAX01. The sequence goes on along the minus strand of JAUCQC010000273.1, from coordinate 33,266 downwards.
TTCTTCATCGACCACGGGTCGGGCGTGGTGATCGGAGAGACGGCCGAGATCGGGGACAATGTGCTCATCTATCAGGGCGTGGTCCTGGGCGGCACCTCCCTGCAGAAGAAGAAACGGCATCCCACGATCGGCAACGAGGTGGTGATCGGCGCGGGCGCGGTCCTGCTCGGGCCCATCCGCGTGGGAGACGGGGCGAAGGTCGGCGCCGGATCGGTGGTCATTCACGACGTGCCGGCCGAGAAAACCGTGGTGGGCGTGCCGGCCCGCGTCGCGGGCGAACACGCGCACCTGCTCGTGGATCTGGAGCACGCCAATCTGCCCGACCCGGTTCTGGAAACCCTCCAGCACCTCCTGAGCGAGCAGAACCGGATGAAGAAGCAGATGCGGGAAATGGAAAAGCGTCTGCCCGGCTGAGCCCGCCGCGCCGGGAAGGCGAGGCGTCCCCGGCCGGCTTCAAACCTGAAGAGGACACGATGGCCCCATCCGACATCATCACCGTTCCCCGAATTTCCGCCATGAAGGCCAGGGGGGAGAAAATCACCTGCCTCACGGCCTACGACTGGCTGACGGCCGGGCTTCTCGACGCCGCGGGGATCGACATCATTCTCGTCGGGGATTCGGGCGCCATGGTGTTCGCCGGGCATGAGACAACCCTGCCGATCACCATGGAGCAGATGCTATATCATGCCGCCGCGGTTTCGCGCGGCGTGAAACGCGGCCTGGTGATCGCGGACATGCCGTTTCTGTCCTACCAGGTTTCCGGGGACCAGGCGCTGGAGAACGCGGGCCGTTTCCTCAAGGAAAGCGGGGCCGCGGGCGTCAAGCTCGAGGGCGGCAGGCGGATCGCGGACACCGTACGCCGCATCGTGTCCGCCGGCATCCCGGTCATGGGGCATCTGGGGCTCACGCCGCAGTCGATCCGCTCGTTCGGGGACTACCGCGTGCGCGGCGAGGTGCAGGACGAGGCCGGCGCCATACGCGAGGACGCGCGGATCCTCGAGGAAGCCGGCGCGTTCGCGGTCGTGCTCGAGAAAATTCCGGCCGGACTGGCGGCCGAAATCACCCAATCCCTGTCCATCCCGACCATCGGCATCGGCGCGGGCCCGCATTGCGACGGCCAGGTCATCGTGACCCCGGACATGCTCGGACTCTTCGAATCCTTCAGGCCCAAATTCGTCCGCCGCTACGCCGAGCTGGCCGAAACGATACGGACCGCGGCCTCCCGCTTCGCCGATGACGTGAAAAACGGCCGCTTCCCCTCCGACGAGGAGAGCTTCAAGTGAGCGGCCTTTTGCTCTTCTTCGCGATCGGCCTCGCCGAATTCATCGCTTTTGCCGCGTGGCAGGGCCGGCCGCCGCGCCTCCTTTTCCTCATCCTCCCTGCAGCGGGCCTCGCCGCGGGCGCGTTGATTACGGTCCTGCCGGTCCGCTTCCCCGCGTTCGGCTTCCATCTCCCGGCCGGGCTGGCGGTCTGGATCGGGGGCGTCAGCGGCCTGCTCCTCGCACTGGTCGAAAGCAAGCAGGGATTCCGGGAGTCCCTCCTGCCTTTTTTCATCACACCTCTTCTCGGCCTGGCCCTGGCCGCAACCGCGGCCGCAGGCGTCTGGCTGACCGCATTCCTCCGGGGCCCCCGCCTGACCGCGGCGGAGCTCTTCGGCCCGGTCCTGCTGGTCTCCGGCCTCGTCGGATTCATGACCGCTTTCGGCTACACCCTGCCGCGCCGCTGGTTCCAGCGGTATCTTGAGTGAAAGCCGCGTCCGTCCGGTTCCCGTCCTTCCTTTCTCCTTCCCGTCAAGCATCGCGTTCTGCCCGCGCCGGCTGATGAATACGCGATTCCGACTCCCCAAGTCATGAAAAACGCCCGGAAGAACAGGCCGGGCGTTCGGAAGGATCGTGACGGGATTGTCCTGTGTCCGTCAGGGCGTGAGCGTGACCCTCACGGCGAAGGAACGGCCGTCCTGGCGTATGGCATCCATGCGATGCTCGGTTCCGCCGGGCAGCCTGTATCGGACATCGAAGAGATTGCGCACCTTGACTTCCATTTCCGTTCCTGGAATCGGACGCCAGCCGGTCAGGTTCAGATCGACCAGGCAGAATCCGGGGATTTGGGAACCGGACAGGGTGCGCCGGCCGGTCTCGGAGGCGATCTCCAGCGCCGCAACGATGCCCCGGCCCACGGGAACAGCGCTCCCTGTCCGCAACAGGATTTCCGGGGCATTCGACAGCTTCTCTCCGGAAACCCTGTCCCTGGCGTCCTGGAACGAACACGATCCGTACATGCTCCACCCGTCAAAACGGCCGTTAAGCTCCAGTTCCATGCCCCGGGTGCGGAGACGCTGGAGATTGTTGAATACAAACATACTGTCTTGGGGTTCGATTGAATACTCGATGAGATCCCTGAACCGGTAGTGGTACGCCGACACGGATGCGAGCAGGCCGCCGGATATCCTCTGTTCCAGCACTCCCTCGACTGTCTTGATCCGTTCCGGTCTCAGATACGGATTCCGTTTCTGTAAATCCGGTTCCTCGTAATTCCACTCATAGACATTCGGCGCCCTGAACCCTTCCGCGTACACGGCTTTGACCGTGGTTGAATGGAAAGGCCGGGCAATCATGGACGCGTGCGGCATGACGGAACTGAAGGACGTGGAATAGGCGTCCCTTCCCAGCCCTCCCAGAAAGGTCAGGCCGCTCAACGGACGGATTTCAGTCTGTCCGTAGAACGATACAAGAGAAAAGGGGAAATCCCCCTCGAACCAGGTCTCATTTCCGCTGATATAACGGTAATCCGCCTGGACGTTCTCCTGGATTCTTCCGCCGAAGGTGATCCTGAGCCGACGCAGCACATCCCACCGGAACTGGCTTTCCAGATCGATCCAGGTGCCGGTCGCCTGCTCCCGCTCCATGGTCTCATACGGGTACCAGCCGCCGTAGCGGTAATGGTCCGCGGAAAGACCCGTGGTCCAGTGACGGTTGCCGCCCAGGTCCCGTTCGTAACGGAATTCCAGGAATCCCCGTTGGTCCAGCGACCGGGCGCCGGCATTGTTGAATTCAACGTCCCAGGAAGCCGTCGGAACGCCCTTGGTCCGTGTGGCGAAGAACGCCTGCGCGTTGAAACCGCCGGTCCGGAGTTTTCCGGAGAATCCGGCGTACCGGTCCCAGTCGAGTCCGACGGCCCTGCCGTTGTTCGTGGACGGATCGTCGAATTCACGGAAATACAGGTCCCTTCCGTCAACCGCTCCCCAGGAACCGGCCAGAAAGACGCCTCCGTCACGGCCAAAGGGGGCGCCGTACCGGATCGCGGCTTCGCGTTTCCACCCGCTGCCCGTTTCCGCGGAAAGCGACAGACCCTGATGCCGCGCGCCGTCGGATGTGATGACGTTGATCACGGCGAGCATGGCGCTCGTACCGTACAGCGTGGAATTGGGTCCGCGGATGATCTCAATCCGGTCCACCGCATCCAGATCGAGGCCGAGGTCGGTTCCCAGAGCGGCGGTTTGATAGATGGCATCGTTGTAGATATGGCCGTTGATGAGCAGCAGGAGCCGGTCGTTGTAATCCGTGGGACGGCCGAATCCCCGTGTCCCGGCTGTCGCGTAGTTCCGGTCATAGCTGATGTAAAACCCGCGGACGCCGCGCAATGCTTCATCCAGGGTCCTGTACCCGTACCGATGTATTTGCTCACGCGTGATGACCGTCACGGACGCGGGCGCCTCGGACGCTTTCTGTTCGTATTTGACGCTGGTGCGGATGGGCAGGTTGAGAAGGGAGTCCAGGCTCAGCTGGGTCAAATCGGACGCGAAGGCCTGTTTCCGGGCCGTCATTCCGATTGAACTAAGAAAAATCACGAATATCCATCTTTGCCGCATTGGATGTTGGCCCTTGACGCATATGGGACTGATAGGTATAAGTCAATAAAAAAGCAGCAAATAAAGTGCCTCCTGAACCTTCCGAATCGGATGGCCATAAGCCTTTGATTTTTAATATTTCAAGTCAATCGCCCGGCTGGAAGCTCCAGCTCGGTCATCTCACTGTGAACTGATCCTGATCGCCGTGAAAAATTGTTTGCTATTGAAGTCCGGTCGTGTTAATTTTACCCATGCCTCCCCAAAATCCCTCACCCGCTGCCGACACCCCCCTGATGACCCAGTACCTCGCAGTGAAAGCGGAGCATCCGGACGCGGTCCTGTTCTTTCGCATGGGCGATTTTTATGAGATGTTCTACGACGACGCCAGAACGGCTTCCGAAACCCTCGGGCTGACGCTGACTTCGCGCGGCCACGGCAGGGCCGGGGAAGTGCCGCTGGCCGGATTTCCGTATCACGCCCTGGAAGGGTATCTCGGAAAGATGATACGCGCCGGCTATAAGGTGGCCGTGTGCGATCAGGTCGAAGACCCGAAACTCGCCAAGGGCATTGTCAAGCGCGAAGTCGTGCAGGTCGCCACGCCCGGCACGCTGACCGAGGAGCGGCTTCTCGAAGGAAAACGCAACAATTTCCTGGCCGCCGTGGTCTTCGGTGAAAAAACGTGCGGGCTGGCCTGGGCGGACGCGTCCACGGGCGAGTTCCGCGCCGCGGAATGCCCGCCGGAACGGCTCGCTGAAGAACTGGCTTCCGTGCGGCCGGCGGAAATCCTGGTGCCGGAAAACCAGGCCGGCAGGCTGGCCGGCCTTCTGCCTGCGGACGGCACGTCGCCGCCCGTCACGAAACGGGAGCCCTGGATATTCGGCAGGGCCTATGCCTCGGAAACCCTGAACCGCCATTTTGGAACCGTCTCCCTGAAGGGATTCGGCTGTGAGGACCTGAACGAAGGACTCGGAGCCGCGGGCGCGGTTTTCGCCTATCTCAAGGAGACCCAGAGAAACGATCTGGGTTTCATCCGTTCCCTGAAGCGTCATTCCGCGGACGACTACATGCGGCTGGACGCGTCCACCCGCAGGAGCCTGGAAATCGATTCGTCCATGGCGGCCGGGGGCCGCGAGGGCACATTGCTTTCCGTTCTGGACCGGACACGGACGCCCATGGGCGGACGGACGCTCGTCTCCTGGCTGGCCAGACCGCTGAACCGCGTCGAATCGGTGCGCCGCCGCCTCGAGGCGGTTGAGGAGCTGGTCGGAAACCGGGACCTCCGGTCCGGACTCGACAGCCTGCTGAAGGGCACCGGCGACGCCGAGCGGCTGATCGCGCGCGTGGCCGCGGGCCGCGCCTCTCCGCGCGACCTGCTCGGGCTCAAAAAAACGCTCGAAAAAATTCCGGCCCTTCGGGACGCGCTGGCCGGCGTCCGCTCCGCCGGGCTCGCGGCGTGCCGGGACGCGTTCTCCCCATGCGATGAAACGGTGAGCCGGATCGCCTCCGGTCTCTCCGACGATCCGCCCGTTTCCCTCTCGGACGGCGGCGTGATCCGGGAGGGTTACAGCGCGGAACTGGACGAGTTGCGGCGCATCGGCTCCTCGGGCAAGGAGTGGATCGCCCGGCTCCAGAACACGGAGCGCGAGAAAACGGGCATCCCCTCCCTGAAAGTCGGCTACAACCAGGTGTTCGGATACTACATCGAGGTGACAAACACCCACCTGTCCCGGATTCCGGAGGGATACACCCGCAAGCAGACTCTGGTCAACGCCGAGCGGTTTATCACCCCCGAACTGAAGGAGATGGAGGAAAAGATACTCCACGCCGAGGAGAAACTCGGCGGCCTGGAGTCGCGCCTCTTCGACGAACTGCGGCGGTCCGTGGCCGCGGACGCGGCCGCCGTGCAGGAGAACAGCCGCGTTCTCGGCGAGCTGGACGTGCTCCTGTCATTCGCGTCCGCGGCCGAGGAATACCGCTACGTGAAACCGGACATCGACGACGGCGACGCCATCGACATCCAGGAAGGCCGCCACCCCGTGGTCGAGCGCCTTCTGCCGCCGGGCCAGCCGTTCATCCCCAATGACGCCTGTCTGGACGGCCGGGAAAATCAGGTTCTGATCATCACCGGCCCGAACATGGCCGGAAAATCCACCTTCATCCGCCAGGTGGGGCTCATCGTGTTCATGGCCCAGGTCGGCAGTTTTGTGCCGGCCAGATCCGCCCGCATCGGCCTGGCCGACCGCATCTTCACGCGCGTGGGCGCGCGCGACAACGTGGCGGGCGGGGAATCCACCTTTCTCGTCGAGATGAACGAGACGGCCAACATCCTGAACAACGCGACCCCGAAGAGCCTGGTGCTCCTGGACGAGATCGGCCGGGGCACATCCACCTTCGACGGGCTGTCGATCGCCTGGGCCGTGGCCGAATACCTGCACAACCATCCTTCGTCCCGATCCCGGACGCTGTTCGCCACGCACTACCACGAGCTGACCGAACTGGCCCTCATCCTGCCCCGGGTGAAGAATTTCAACGTGGCCGTGCGCGAATGGGGCGACCACATCGTGTTCCTGAGAAAGATCCAGCCGGGCGGGGCGGACCGGTCGTACGGCATCCAGGTGGCCCGGCTCGCCGGACTGCCGGCGGAGGTGATCAAACGCGCGAAGCGGATTCTGGCGAACCTGGAAGCGAACGAGCTCACGCCCGACCGCGAGCCGAGACTGGCGGTTCCGGACACTCCGACGCTCAGGGTAGCCGAACCCGCGCCGCAATTGGAGCTCTTCTCGCCCGCGGAATCACGCATTCTTCAGGCGATACGGAGCCTGGACGTGAACGGCCTCACGCCCGTGGAGGCGCTGAAGAAACTGGATGAACTGAAAAGGATGCTGGAACCGTAGGGGCGACGCATGCACTTCCAAGGGGTTGTCCAAAAAGTCGAAATTCATCATTCTCCGCTCGCCGAGCGGAGTCGAGGCGAGCTGTAAATCCGTCACTTAGCGCCCTTCGACGGAGTTTACCCCTCGACTTGATCGAGGGGCTCAGGGCGCGGGTGAATCGACTTTTTCGACAACTTCTTTGCTTTTTCTATCGGTGTTTCATCCTCCCCTCCACCCGCACGTCCACGGCCGGATGGGCCCGTATCCATTCGACAGCGACACCGGTGACGGTCACATCGATAACGTCCGATTCGGACGGCTCGAATCCCATGTATTCCTTCGCGTTTCCGGGCACGATGAAATCCACCGAGGCCCCGGTGTATTCACGGGCCGGCTCGACGGGCTGTCCGCCGATCCGGCAATCGGTGATTTCAACGCGGTTTCCGGATTTCCTGCGGGTCTCGTAGGACAATCCGGACACCTGCAGAATCTGCTTCTTCCGGTAAGCGGCCGACGCGTTCCTGCGGACGAGCGTCAGGATGTCCCGGCCCGTGCACGTGAACCGGACCAGCCTGTTTTCGAACGGGTAAACCTCCAACACGTCCATTTGCTTCACCGGTCCGCGGCCCAGGCCCTTGCGTATGCCGCCGCTGTTCAATACGGCGAAATCGGCCCCGGTTTTGTTCCGTATCACATCCGCGAAAAAGTCGCCTGTGTTGCATTCCCTGTCCTGCGAAACGGTCCAGGCCCTTCGAAGGCGGCCGATGGTGCCGCCGAACTTTTCCTCGATGGTGTCCCGGTATTCACGGACCAGAGCCGTGACCTGCGGGCCCGCCTGCCCTGTCTTTTCCCGGACCGGAATGAGCCGTCCTGAAAAGGAAACCACCCGGTCGTCGGCCACGTCCAGGTCGAGCCGCCCGAGAAACCGCGTGTGAGACCCGGCCTGGCAGATGACCACGCCGTTCACCCGGACGGGTCCGGCAAGCGGCGTGTGGCTGTGGCCGCCCACGATCACGTCCGCCCCGGGCACGGCCATGGCCAGCAGGCTGTCCTCGCTGAAGCCCTGATGCGTGAGCAGGACGATGAGGTCCGTTTCCGGGTCGATTTTGCGTATCCACTCCCGGGCCGAAGCCGCGGGATCCTTCACCTTGATTCCGCCCAGCCGTCCGGGAAACACCAGGCTGTACAGCTCTTTGGACGTGAGACCGATGATCCCGGTTTTCACTCCGCCGACATTGACAATCGCATGGGCTTTTCCGGTGAGCAGCGCTCCGTCCCGGGTCAGGTTGGCGGAAAGCAGGTCGAACGCCGCGACATCCTTGAGCCGAAGCAGGTTCTGCCAGCCTTCGTCGAAATCGTGGTTGCCGGGGCAGGCGGCCCGGTACCCGATCGCGTTCATCAGGCGGACCATGCCTCCACCGGCCGCGCCGTCCACGGTCAGCCGGGACAGAAGCGTGCCGGTTTGGCTGTCGCCCGCGTCCAGCAGAAGGGTCCGTTCGTCCGTCTGGCTCCGGACCACGGCATCCAGGGCCTCCAGGCCTCCCCCGCCTCCCTGCCTGTCGGACGGAACGTACTGGCCGTGCATGTCATTGGTGTGCAGAATCGTCACGCGCCTGCTCTGCTCCGGTCTCCCGGCCGCGTCCGCCGAGCCCGAGCCTGCCGCGATCCAGCACAAAAACAGGATCCGCGCGGTGCTGTTTCTCATCCCTGTTCCCCCGGATTTAAAAGTTTCCCTTGATTCCCTGCGATCCGCCGCATATATTGTGAAAGACACTCATCTCGGGCCCGCCTCTTTCATACTACTCAATTCAGAACCAAAAATCAAGCCCCAAGCCATGACCCGACGTCCGGCCCTGGCCGCGGCCTGCGCCCTGTCCGCCGGCATTCTCTCCGGCACGCTCATCCGCCTTCCCGCGGTTCTGTGGATCGCGGTCTGGCCCGGGCTCTTTCTGCTCTCGCTCGCGGGCCGGGTCTCAGCCCGGTTCGACCGCGTCTCATCCGTGTCGTCCTTCGGTCTGGTCGCGTGGACCGGCGCATTCCTGGCCGTGGCCGCGGGATCATTTCTGCCGGCCGATCACATCGCCCGCTTCGCTTCCCCTGCCCGCCGGGCGGTTCTGAGCGGTGTTCTGGTCCGCGACCCCGCGGCCAGAAAAGGACGGTTCGATCTGCTCGTCGAATCCGATTCACTGGCGAACGGACGGCTGAACAGGCCCGTCCGCGGCCGGGTTCTGATATCCGTGTACGGCACGGAACCGCCGCGACTCAAGTACGGCGACCGGATCCGCGTATCCGGCATGCTTTCCCGTCCGGCGACGGTCCGGAATCCCGGGGGGTTCGATTACCGGGCCTGGCTCTGCCGCTCGGGCGTTCACGCCCTGCTCAAACCCGAGCCGGGCGGAGGCCCGGTGCGGATGTGCGGGGGAAAAGGCGGCTTCTTCCGGCGGAAAGCCGTCTATCCCTGCCGCCGCTTCGTGCTCGCCCTGATCGACGCCACGGTTCCGGACCCGGAGGGCCGGAGCCTGCTCAGGTCCCTGACCCTCGGCGACCAGGGACTCGTCTCGTCCGATCTCCGGGAGGACTTCTCGCGCACGGGCGTGGTGCACATACTGTCCGTCAGCGGTTCGCATGTCGGCTTCATGTTCGTGATTCTTTCGCTCGTGTTTGGATGTCTCCGTATACCGGAACCCTTTCGCTCGGCCGCGGTCTCGGCCGGGCTTGTCTTTTACGCGCTCCTGACCGAGGCGAGCGCGCCCGTGGTAAGGGCGACGGTCATGGCCGTCACCGCGCTCTCGTCATCCCGGCTGGAAAGAACCGCGGACCCCTACAATACGCTCGGACTCGCCGCGTTCGGCATCCTCCTGTTCAGGCCCCTGGATCTCATGGATCCCGGGTTCCAACTCTCCTTTCTTTCCGTGTTCTCGATACTGGCGGGATATTCCCGGTTCAGGAAAAGGATGTCCCGGTTCGTCTCGGGAAGCTGGAAAGCCATCCGGAAAGGGGCCGAAGCCGTGATGGCCGTCGCCGTGGTCTCCGTGTCCGCCCAGGTCGGCACCCTGGCCCTTTCCGCCCGGCTGTTCAACTGCGTCCCCCTTCTTTCCATACCCGCCAACGCGTTGGCTGTGCCGGTTTCAGGCGCCATCCTCGCCGTATCCGCGGCGACCGTGGCCGCGGCTCCGGTTCACTCCGGACTGGTGACCGCTTACGCCGCGCTGAACCGGTTCCTCCTCGAATTTTTCATCCGTTCCATCGACCGGATCGGTTCCCTTCCTTTTTCGGCCGCGTCCGTGCCCTCGCCGTCCATCGGCGGCATTCTGTTCCTCTACGGATGCCTGGGGCTGATGTTCGCGCCACGGAACGCGCGCGTCCGCGGGCCCCTGCTCGCCGGACTTCTGATTCTCCTGAATCTGTGGGTGTGGCCCCGCGCCCTGAAACCCGGGGCCGGTTCGGTGACCTGGATCCAATTTGACGCGGGGCAGGGAGACGCGGGTTTGTTCCTCTTTCCGGGAGGGAAAACCGTGCTCATCGACGCCGGGCCGGCGAGTCCGACTTTTGACTGCGGCGAACGGACCCTGGCGCCATTCCTGACCCGGTCCGGAATCCGCCGCCTGGACGTCCTAGTTCTGACGCATCCACACCTGGATCACACCGGCGGCGCGGCCAGCCTGCTGGAGCGTTTCCCCGTGGGCCGGGTGCTCGCCCCGGCCCTCGAAGATACGGCGAAGGCGTACGGCCGGCTGGTTGAAACCTGCGGCCGGATGGCCGTGCCGTTCCGCATGATTCAAGGATCGGACAGTATGGTCTTCTCGTCGGGCGCGAAAGTGTTCCTGTTCAATCCCGCATGCGCCGGATCGGAGACGGTTCAAAATGGATCGTCCGCCAACGAGTTCTCTTTGATCACGCTCATCGCCTGCGGCCGCACGCGGTGGCTGTCGATGGGAGACGCCGGCTTTGACGGGGAGGAAAGGCTGATGGCCGCGTGGAAAGGAAGCCGGCTGGACGCGGTCAAGATCGGGCATCACGGAAGCGCCTATTCCACGTCGGACGCATTCCTGTCGCGGTTCAAGCCGGGGCTGTCCGTGCTGTCCGTCGGAGCGGTCAACCGGTACGGGCATCCGGCATCGAAAACGCTCGACCGGATTTCCGCATCAGGAAGTCGATTGCTCCGCACGGATGAATCCGGCGCGGTCATACTCGAGAGCGACGGAACCGGGACGCGAATCGTGGAATGGAAGAAGGAAATGTCCGGATTCCGCGGCCTCCTCCGGGGCATCGTCTCCGGGCCTTTCGTTTCCAGGTTTGGGGCATGAAAATTTTTCGTCTTGACATTCCGGAGCGTTTTTTATACATTCATTGCGAGACGGATGTCGGGAATCCCGTGTGAATCGGGAGCTGCCCCGCAACTGTGATTCCGAGCCCGCCGCAGGCGGGTTTGTGTCCCACCCATGAATGCCACTGGACCCGACTTGCGGGCGCCGGGAAGGCGGGTGGGGCCGGAAAAGCCAGGAGACCGGTCTGTCGAAAAAGTCCTTCGAGGGAAGGCAAATCCGCTGTGCAATCCGGAACCGGCTTCCCTCTTGGGGCCGGTTTTTTGTTTCGCGAAAGCGGAGATCCATGCCCATCCCAAACGCCTCAGCCGCGCTTCAGAGTCCCGTTCCGAAAAAGACCGGAGCGGACCCCCGGGAAACGGCCGCGATGCGGCCGCGGAATGGATTGAAACTCGCGCGCATGGCGCTTTTCACGGCGCTCGCCGCGGCCCTCGGGTTTGCCCTGTCCGGCGTGCCGAACGTGGAACTCGTGACCGCCACGGTTTTCATCGCGGGCGCGGTTCTCGGCCCGCGGGAAGGCGCGCTGGTCGGCGCCGCGGCTGAGGCCCTGTACACATCCTTTCATCCCATGGGCGCGCCGCCGCCGCCGCTGTGGATCGCCCAGGTCCTGGGCATGTCCCTGGCCGGCACGGCGGGCGGTGTCTGGCGCCGCTTTCCGGCGCGGTCTTTCATCCGATCCCGATTCGGCGCGGCCGCGGCGGGCCTCCTCTGCACGATCGCGTTCGACCTGCTCACCACGGCATCCTTCGCTTTTTTCCTGCATTTCGACCTCGGGCAGATCATCCGGAGCTTCATCTTCGGTGTGTGGTTCACTCTTCTCCACGCGGCGGCCAACACCCTGATTTTCGCGCTGTTCGTGCCCGTGGTTCTGGCGCGGCTGGCGGCGATCGAGAACGGCCCGCCGGGCAAACAGACGGGGGGATGCTCATGAAGAAAGCGACCGCCTGGATTCTTGCCGCGGCTGCGGCCTGGCCGCCGGCAGGCGGCCGGTGCGATGAGCCCGGGACGGATGGGGCCGGATCGTTGACGGCAGTGTCCGCTTTCGGCGCTTCGACCTGGCGGGAGACGCCGGACCGCATCGGAAGCCTGACGGGCATCTGGATGAAGGACACGGGCTTCCGAGGCCAGTGGGCCCCGTTCCGGTTCCGGGGCGGTGAATTCAGCCAGTCCGTTGTGCTGTGGAACGGAATCGATCTCTCCGACCCGCTCACCGGAACGGCGGACCTGGGATTCATGCCCGATGCCTGGATCGACACGCTCGCGACCTGGACCGCATCCGATCCGTACGGCCGCGGCGCCATCGGCGCCGTGCTCGACATCGATTCCGGCATCCGGAACCGGGCGCGGCCCGTGACCGACATCGTCTACGACAAGGACGGCGGCGGATTCGGACGGACCTGCGCGTCCTTCTCCCGTCCTCTTTCCCGGAGGTTCTCTTTCCGGATCGGCTTCGCGGACCGGAACACTTCCGACGGCTCCACGGAACCCGAATCCCGGAACCGGACCCTTCACGGCCAGGTTCGGTTCAGCGTGTCGGACGGCTGGCGCCTCGAATACCTGCACGGATCCGGCGACTGGCGGGCAGAGCTTCCATTCACCGCTGTCGTGCCCGGAGACTCGACCGCCTGGAATCCATTTCCATTCGACCGGAACCGCCTGCTCCACCGGCTCAGGGCTGAGGGGAAACGGCTGAACACCGTTCTGGACCTGACCTGGGACAGAACCCGTTATGGGCTGGCGAATGCGGCCGACATATCCGCCAGGAACATGCATTTGTCCCTTCGCCAGTCCGCGGGCGGCCGGCCGGCCCTGTCCTGGGGTCTGGCCGCGAAGCACGAAATCCTGGCGCTTTCCGGACCGGTTCCGGACCCCAAGGGCGTCTGGACCGGATCGGCTTTCACGGACGCGGCCGTTCTTCTGCCGGCGGATTGGAGGGCCTGCGGCCAGGTCCGCGTTGTCCGGTCCGCCGACGGCAAAGTCCGTTCCGCGGGGTCCGCCGGTCTCTCCTGGCATCCGGCAGAAGAGACCTCGGCCTGGCTTTCCTTCCACCAGGGATTGCGCGAACCGTCCGCTGGAGAGCGCGCCGGCCTGATGTTCCTGCCTTTTCCGGCTCTGACCACGGATGACGCGATGCGGACGGGCTGGAGATCGCCGCATGGGCCGAATGCGTCGCTCCGTCCGGAGCGGAGCGTCAACTGGGAGGCCGGCTTGCGGACGCGGATCCACGGCCGCGTTCGGGCCGGGTTGTGCGTTTATTCGAGGACCGTATCGGATGTCATCGGACTGACTTCGTCCGGCGCCTGGGACAACGGCGGCGGGATGCGGTTCAGGGGGCTCGAAACGGAAGCCGGCCTGGGTCCATTTCTCGGATTCTCCTGTTCGGCCGGCCTGAACTGGGGCCGTTTCGAGGACGACAGTGATTTCACGCTCTTCGACCGGCCCAATGTCTGGGCCTCGGGGAGCGCCGTGTGGCGCAAGGCTCTGTTCGGAGGCGATTTTGTTCCGATGCTGTCCGCCGGATTCAATTCCTGGAGCGAGTTCTGGGCCGAGATGCCGGGCGCCGGATTTTTCTATCCGGTCCTTCTCCCGGCCGCGGTTCCCCTCGATTTCAGGATTTCGGCCGTTGTCATGGAAAGAGCCTGCGTCAGTTTCGGGTGGCGGAACGCGCTGTCCGCGTCCGCCGCCCTGGTGCCCGGGTACCCGCTCCCGGCCCGACTGACGACTTTCGGATTCCGTTGGATTCTTTTCGATTGACCGAACCGGCCCCCGCCGTTGCGGTTCGTGAACGTTCCTCAGCCCGACTCACACTGAATGGAGATGCCTGAATGAGCGGTTTTTCAATGAGAACCCGTTTGGCCCTCGCGGCCGCCGGATCGATCCTGGTTTTCGGTGCCGGCCTCGCGGTTTCCAGCCCCGGCCCGTCCGTTTCCGGGACCGTCGTCGAGGAGGCGTCCGGCCTTCCCGTGCCGGATGCCGAGATCCGCATCGATGGCTTCACGGGATGCACACTCTCCAGGGACGGAGGCGGATTCTTCATCCGCGACTTTCCGGCCGGAACGCGGACCCTCCGCGTCCGGGCCATGGGATACCGGGACATGGAACTGCAGAACGTGACTGTTTCCGGGGACACCACGCTTCGCCTCTCGCTGAAACCGGACCCCCTGCGCATGGACCCTGTGCTGGTGACGGGAACGCGCACGGACCATCTCCTGTCCGCCGTATCCGTCAGCGCCAGCGTGTTCACCTCCGACTGGATCATGAACCGGAACGGCGCGACCGCGGCGGAATCAATTGAATCCGCGGGCCACGTGACAGTGAAAGACGGGGGCGGTTTCGCGGGCATCAAGACCCTCTCCATGCGAGGCTCGGGCGATTCCCAGGTTCTTGTTCTTCTGGACGGCCAGCGGCTCAATGCCGCCCAGGACGGAAGCGTCGATCTCAGCGCCATTCCATCCGAATCGCTCGAGAAAATCGAAATGGTCCGGGGCGGCCATTCCACTCTGGTCGGGTCGGACGCGCTGGGCGGGGCCGTCCAACTCTTCACGCGGAACGCGGCCGCCAGGAAGGGCCTCTCGTTCGGATTCCATTCAACCGCCGGATCCTTCGGAACCCGGGGCGGGGGCACCTGGGGATCCGCCCGCCTCGGCCGGTTCGACGCTTTTGCCTCCTTCAACCGGACGCTGAGCGACGGCGATTTCACCTACCGGTCCCCCCTGGACGGTCTGGAGCGCACCCGGGCCAACAACGATTTCTCCGGCAGTCACCTGCTCGTGAAGGCCGGCACCGGCGATCCGAACGGCGGACGGATACAGCTTCTGTACAACCGGAACCGCTCCAACCGGGGTTCCGCGGACGCCGTGCACACCGCGTTTTCATCCGGACGCGCCCGGCGCGATGAGCAACTGGATCTGTTCAGCGCGCTTTTCGAGAAAAGGCTCGCTCCCTCGCTCCGTGTCCGGGGCCAGGCCTACCGTCAGGACCGTCTCTATGTCTACAGAAGTCTGTACGAAAACGACCGGCACGACGCGGACATGACCGGAATCGAAGCGTCCGCCGCCTGGACTCCGCACGCCGCCTGCCTGCTGTCCGCGGGATTCGACGCGAGACGGGACGGATTGAGCAGCACCAAATTCAGCGACCGCCGCCGCGAAACCGCCGGAGGATTCATCCAGGCTGAGCTCGATCATGGCCTCCGGCTGGCCGGGCTGGAAACCCGGTGGAAATGGATTCCGGCGCTCCGTTGGGAGCGGAATTGGCTGGAATCGGGCGCGTCCGCCGGCGGCGACGCCTATCCGAAAATCGGCGTCCTCGTGCGGCCTTTCCGGGATGCCGATTTTTCCCTTCGGTCCAACATCGGCCGTTCCTTCAGGCTCCCCACTTTCAACGATCTGTACTGGCCCGAGCAGATCTGGCCCGGAGCGGGAGGCGTTCGGGGGAACGAGCATCTGCTGCCCGAAACAGCCGTCACCGGGGACGCCGGATTCGCCTGGACCTTCGGGGAATCCGTCCTGTTCACCGTTTCAGGGACGGTGTTCGACAACCGCATCCGAAGCCTGATCCAGTGGGAATCGGACGCGGAGTGGGTCTATTCTCCCAGAAACGTGGGCCGCGCCCGCATCCGCGGCATCGAAGCCGGCGGGCGCGTTTCCCTTCCCTCCGGCCGGTTCCATGCGGCGGTCTGGCCGGTCTGGATGGACGCCCGCGACGTGACCGCTGCGGGACACTCTCCCAAACTGGTGTACAGGCCGGATTTCAGGATGGACGCGGAAATCGGGACACGGATCGGCCCGGTGAGGGTCAATGGGTCGATGATGGCCGTTGGAAAACGGTACAGCCAGCCCGATCAGGCGAAAGCTCTCGCCGCATTCGAGAGGTTTGGCGCAAACGTCCTGTGGGGGGGCGATTGGTCGGGTTTCAGGTTCTGGATCAAGGGCGAGGTGAACAACCTGGCGGACGGGGACATCACTTTCGTCGAAGGATACCCGATGCCCGGCAGGGAATTCAGGTTCACATTCGGTGTGGATGGCTGACCGGTCAACCCGGTCGTTCAGAGTCAAGAGCCCTTCCTTTCCGGAAGGGCTTTTTTTCAGCGATTTTCCCCTTGCATTTACGGATAAAATGAACAATATTAAGCATATCTGGTCACAGCGGAGGCTTCATGATCGTTTCGAATGTGCACATTAAGTCGTTCAAATCCATCCGCGAATTAAGCTTTCCCCTTGATCCCAGAATCACGGTTCTGATCGGACCCAATGAATCCGGCAAGACCAATATACTCAAGGCCTTCCTGTCCTTTCGGACCGACATGCCGTTGACCCAGGAACAGACCTGCCAGTATTCGGAGCATTATCAACTCGGGAAACCGCCTGAAATCGGGCTTGAATTCAACGCGTTGACCAAAGAGGAGAAGACGCGGATCGGCGGCATGTATGAAGGATTCCGGGACATCGAATCGTTCACGCTGGTTCGCGAAGGCCCCAAGATATCCGATTACAAGATACAGACCGGCGACAAGGTCTTTTCCCTGGGGAACGGCAAGCCGCTGTTCGACCTGCTGCCGAAGATACTCTATTTCGACACCATTCCGATCATCAAGGACCATGTCACCATGGAAGCGCTCGTCAAGAACGACGAGGACGCCCGCACGGAGGCCAATCTTCTTAAAATCGGGGGCGTCGAGGAACCGTCCGTGATATTCGAGGACACCACGCGGGGACGCCGCGCCACAGAAGAGACCGGCCGGGAGATCACGAGGCGCATCCAGCAGGTCTGGACCCAGGAACCCAGCCTTGAGATCAAGCTTCGGGTGAACGGCAAAATTCTGTACATCGATTTCAGCGACTCCACAACGGTGTATGACACCCCCAAATTCCGGTCGCCCGGTTTTCTCTGGTTCCTCTCGTTCTACATCAACTTCATCGCCACGACCAGCGACGCCCGGACGAATGAGTTTCTGTTCATGCTCGACGAACCGGGCGCTCACCTCCATCCCTCCGGCCAGAAAGATCTGGCGAACCTGCTCGAAAACCTGTCCCAGAAGAACCAGGTGATCTACACCACCCACTCGCCCTTCATGATCAACCGTTCCACGCCGCAGCGCGTCCGGGTGGTCAACAAGGACGTCAACGGCACGAGCATCGACAGCGTGGCCTACCGGGAAAACTGGAAACCGCTCCGCCAGTCCATCGGCCTGACCGTCGGGGACCTCTTCTTCTTCAGCAGCAAGGGATCCGTCAAGGACTTCCCGGAACGCAAAAACCTGCTTTTCAAGCGCAACAACAAAAAGGACAACCTTTTCTGACCGTCTCCTGACAACAACGGGGAAAAAAGAAGGGAACCTTCCTGAAGCAGGTTCCCTTCTTTTTTCCCCGTCCACCCCCCCCAAAAAAACGGGCAGCCCCTGGCGAGGCCGCCCGTTCCGATGATCCGATGAAGGCCTTCTATTTCTTTTCCTTTTTATCTGTTTTCTTGTCCTTGTCGCCGTCCGCCTTCTTTTCCTTCTCCTTGGGCTTCGGCTTCTCCTCGGACTTTTTCTCTTCTTTCTTCTTTTCTTCCTTCTTTTTTTCGGCCTTCTTCTCCTTCTGGGCCTCCTCGGCTTTTTCGGCCTTTTCGGAGGCCTTCTGCTTCTTCTTTTCCTGCTCCTTCTTCGCTTCGGCCCTGGCTTCGCGGTCTTTCTGTTTCTTCACGGCGGTCTCGAATCCGACCAGCTCCAGAACTGCAACCGGCGCGCCGTCTCCGGACCTTCTCCCGAGCTTGACCATGCGGGTGTAGCCGCCGTTGCGGTCCTTGAAACGGGGGGCGATTTCGTCGAAGAGGGCCTTGACGGCCGATTTCTGCTTCAAGCGCTGGAACGCGATGCGCCGGGCGTGCAGGGTTCCCTGCTTCGCGAGGGTGATCAGGCGCTCGGCGAAACGCCGGGTGACCCGGGCCTTGGCTTCGGTGGTTTCGATGTGCTTGTGCTGCAGAAGGGCCGATGCCAGGTTTGCCATCGTGGCTTTGCGATGCGCCGCCGTCCTGCCCAGTTTTTTGACAATATTCCGGTGTCTCATTGAACTCGCGTCTCCTCGTCCGTCGTTCTGATCAGGCGGTGTCGCCCTTCAGATATTTGTCCACGTCCATGCCGAAATGCAGGCCCTTCTCCTCGAGTATCTTCGCCAGCTCCTGGAGGGATTTGCGTCCGAAATTCCTGAACTTCAGCATCTCCTGCTCATCCCGCCGCACCAGGTCTCCGATGGTCTGGATGCTGGCCGCCTTGAGGCAGTTGTGCGACCGGACGGAGAGCTCAAGCTCGTCCACGTTCATTTTGAGGAGCTTGCGGATCCGGACCGCCTCCTCGTCGATCTCCGGCACGTCCTCTTTTTCCGTCTCGACGTCGAAGGAGATGAAGAGTTCGATATGGTCCTTCAGAATCTTGCCCGCGTAGGTGAGCGCGTCGTCCGGAGTGATGCTGCCGTCCGTCCAGAGTTCGAGCACCAGCCGCTCGTAATCCGTCTTGTGCCCCACCCGTGTGTTTTCAATGGAGTAATTCACCTTCCGGATGGGATTGTAAATGGCGTCAAGCGCGATGGTCCCGATGGGCTGGTCCGAGGTGACGTTTTCCTCCGCGGGAACGTACCCTCGGCCCCGGCCGATGCGGAGTTCCATCTTCAGCTCGGCGCTCTTGTTCAGCGTCGCGATCGGAAGCTCGGGATTGAGCACCTCCAGGTCCGCGGAAAACTTCTGGATGTCCCCGGCCTTGAAGGTGCCCGGCCCCTTCATCTGAACCGACACGCGGTCCGGCCGTTTGTTGAGCAGTTTCAGCCGGACCTGCTTGAGATTCAGCACCACTTCCGACAGGTCCTCGACCACGCCGGGAAGGGTGGAGAACTCATGCTGTGCGCCCTCGATGCGGAGATGCGTGATGGCGGCTCCCTGAAGGGAGGAGAGCAGAACCCGCCGGAGCGAGTTGCCGATGGTCACGCCGAAACCGCGTTCGAGGGGTTGTATGATGAATCGACCGTGGGTGTTGGAGTATGTGGCTTCTTCCCGCTCAACACCCTGCGGCATCTGCAGATTGAGTCGGTTCATGGACCTTCCTCGGATTAAAATCCTTGGGTTACTTCGAGTACAGTTCGACCACCAGGTGTTCGTTGAATGTCACCGGCATGTCGGCCCGATTGGGCACTTCCAGGAAGGTGCCTCTCATCCCGGCCTTGTCAAGCTGCAGCCAGGGCATCTGTCTCCCTTCCTTGATCTTCTGCATGGCGTCGTGGATCAGCGCCATCTTGCGGCTCTTTTCCTTGACCTGAATGACGTCTCCCGGCTTCATCTGATACGAGGGCACGTCGATGATCTTCCCGTTCACCAGAAAGTGACGGTGCCGCACGAGCTGGCGCGCCGTGATCCGGGAGGGGGCGAATCCCATCCGGTAAACGACGTTGTCGAGGCGGCTTTCCAGCATCTTCAGCAGGATTTCGCTGGTAATGCCCTTTCGCCGGCTGGCCTTCTCAAAGGTCTCGCGGAACTGGGATTCCAGAAGACCGTAGTACCGCCGGATCTTCTGTTTCTCCCGGAGCTGCATGCCGTATTCGGACAGTTTCTGCCGCCGCGTCTTGCCGTGCTGGCCGGGCGGGTAGGCCTTTTTTTCAACCGCGCACTTGGCGGTCAGACAGCGCGAGCCCTTGAGGAGCAGTTTCTCCCCTTCCCTGCGGCATATCTTGCAAACGGATCCCGTGTACCTTGCCATGAATGATTCCTTCGGTTTGAATTACACCCGTCTACGTTTCGGCGGTCTGCACCCGTTGTGCGGAATCGGGGTGACGTCCTTGATGTAGATGACCTCGAGTCCCGCAGCCTGGAGCGCCCGCACGGCCGCCTCGCGTCCCGCACCCGGGCCCTTGACGAGCACGCTGACTTTCTTGAGCCCCAGATCCAGCGCTTCCTTGGCCGCGGCCGAAGCGGCGATCTGGGCGGCGAACGGCGTGTTCTTGCGCGCGCCTTTGTACCCGAGACGTCCAGGCGTGGCCCACGAAATCACGTTCCCGTAATTATCCGTCAGGGTGATGATGGTGTTGTTGAACGTGGCCTTGATGTGGGCCTGGCCTTCCGCCTCGACCTTGTCCTTCTTCTTTTTGCGGGCGGCCTTTTTGGGTGCGGTTGACAAACCTGCCTCCTCGGTTTAATTCGGTCACGGGACCGTTATTATTTCTTGCGTTTTCCTGCGACGGTGCGGCGGCGTCCCTTGCGGGTCCGGGCGTTCGTGCGCGAGCGCTGTCCGCGCACGGGCAGTCCCCGCCGGTGCCTGAGTCCGCGGTAGCATCCGATGTCGATGAGCCGCTTGATGGCCATCGTCGTTTCCGCGCGCAGCGCGCCTTCCACCTTGAAATTGGCGTCGATGACGGACCGGATCCGCGCGACGTCCGAGTCGCTCAGCGCTTTGACGCGGGTGTCCGGCGCGACGCCGGCTTCGGACAGAATTTTCCGGGACGTGGAGAATCCGATTCCGAAGATATAGGTGAGTGCGGCCTCGACCCTCTTCTCTTTCGGTAGGTCTACACCTGCGATACGAGCCACTTGTCCTCCATGAAACGGCTAATGATCGATCCTATCCCTGTCTCTGCTTGTGACGGGGGTTCTTGCAAATGACGCGGAGCACGCCCCGCCGCTTGATGATCTTGCATTGATCGCATATTTTCTTGATGGATGCGCGAACCTTCATGGAACTCCGTCCTGTTCTTATTTGTACCGATAGACGATTCTTCCCCGTGTCAGATCGTATGGGGAGATCTCGATGGTGACCTTGTCTCCCGGAAGGATCTTGATGAAATGCATCCGCATCTTTCCGGAAACGTGCGCGAGTACCTTGTGCTGGTTTTCCAGCTGCACCTGAAACGTCGCGTTGGGAAGGGTCTCCAGAATGGTGCCGTCGACCCGTATCGCCTGTTCCTTGGCCATCAGTGCTCCTGGAAAGTGCCGTCCATTCCGGCGGTCAGAATTTCCGGCCGGTCTTGCGTGATCAGGACGGTGTGCTCGAAATGCGCGGAAGGCGCTCCGTCCTCGGTCACCACGGTCCATCCGTCTTCGAGAATCCGGACCTTCTCGGAACCGATGTTGATCATCGGCTCGATGGCGAACACCATGCCCGCCTGCAGACGGGGCCCCCGATGGGCGGCGCCGAAATTGGGAACCTGCGGTTCCTCGTGCATGGCCCGTCCGATACCGTGCCCCACCAGTTCCCGCACCACCGAAAAACCCGCCCGTTCCGCCGACCGCTGAATCGCGTGCGATATGTCCGAGAGGCGGTTCGCCGGCCGGCACTCCCGGATTCCATCGGTCAGCGCCGCACGCGTGGCTTCGATGAGCCGCTTCTTTTCAGGGGAGACCTCGCCGATCGCGTAACTCTTCGCGGCGTCCGAGAAAAAACCTTCCAGATTGACGCCGATGTCGAGACTGACGATCTCGCCCTCGCGGATCACCCGTGATCCGGGTATGCCGTGCACGACCTGCTCATCGATGGAGACGCAGACCGTGGCCGGATAACCGTTGTAGCCCTTGAATGCCGGACTGCCGCCGCCCTGGCGGATCGTCTGTTCCGCGATCGCGTCCAGCTCCCCGGTCGCGGTTCCGGGCCGGATCGCCCTTTCGACGGCCCGGAAAGTGCGGACGAGGAGCGCCGCGCTTCGCCTGAGGGCCTCGATCTCCCCGGCGGTCTTGATCGGAATCATGACCGGGCCGGTTCGATCTCCAGGGCCGCGATTATTTTCCGGAAGATGGCGTCGGGAGTCCCCAGTCCGTCCACCGATTTCAGCAGTTTCCGGCCCTCGTAATATTTGATCAAAGAACGGGTCTGTTCATCGTACACTTCGAGCCGGCGGCGGATCGTCGCCGGTTCGTCGTCTTTTCTCCGGATCAGCGGGCTTCCGCAGGTCGGGCAGGCGTCCCCCGGTTTCCGGGCGGGATCGCCCTCCAGCACATGGCTGTGTTTCTCGCACACCAGGCGCTGCGACAGCCGGCTGACGATTTCCTCCTTCGGCACGTCCACCGAAATGACGGCGTCGATCGACAGCGACATCCGGGACAGGAGCTCGTTGAGCTTCTCGGCCTGCACGACGGTCCTCGGAAAGCCGTCGAGAATGAACCCCGAAGCGCAGTCCGGCCGGCCGAGCCGGTCGCCGACCATTTCGATGATCAGCGTGTCCGGGACGAGCTCGCCTTTTTCCATGAACTGGGCGGCCTTTTTCCCGAGTTCCGTGCCGCCGCGGACCGCGTCCCGGAGCATGTCCCCGGTCGAAATGTGCGCCCAGCCGAAACGGGCCTGCAGGTTCTTCGCCTGCGTCCCCTTCCCGACGCCGGGAGCGCCCAGCATGATGATGCGTTTGGTCGCGGCCATGGTTCCGGAC
Organism: bacterium; assembly: GCA_030372965.1. Lineage (GTDB taxonomy): Bacteria > Zhuqueibacterota > QNDG01 > QNDG01 > DTFT01 > JAFGAX01. Next base: position 10,843 of record JAUCQC010000273.1, on the reverse strand, counting down.
CTCTGCGTCTCCCGGTCAGCCATATCGCCGGCCGCGGATCCGCCCGCTCTTGACGAATCCTTCATAATGCCGCATCAGCAGGTGCGACTCGAGCTGCTGAAGCGTGTCCAGCGCGACGCCCACCATGATGAGAAGGCTCGTGCCGCCGTAGAATTGCCCGAACCCGGGCGTGACATGGGTGTATTCCGTCATCATGTAGGGGAGCACCGCCACGACCGCGAAGAAAAGCGCGGCCGGAAACATGATCCGCGAGATCACGTGATCGATGTACTCGGCCGTCTTCTTGCCGGGACGCACGCCGGGGATGAATCCCCCGTATTTCTGCATGTTGTCCGCCACGTCCGTGGGATTGAAGGCGATGGCCGCGTAGAAATACGTGAAAAACAGGATCAGCAGGCCGTAGAAAAACCAGTAGATCGGATGCTGGAGATCGAAGTATCCGAGGACGGTCTGCAGGGTCTCGTTCTTCGGGAAGAACTGGCGCACGGTCTGCGGGACGAACATCAGCGACTGCGCGAAGATGATGGCCATCACGCCGAAACCCGAAACGCGGATCGGGATGTACGTCGACTGACCCCCGTAGACCTTGCGCCCGATGACGCGCTTGGCGTACTGCACCGGAATCTTGCGGGTTCCCTCGGTGACCAGCACCACCAGACCGATCACGACGAGCAGAACGGCCAGCAAAATGACCTCCCAGACGGGATTCTGGGTGCCCGCCAGCACCTGCCGCAGCTCGTCCAGAAGGGACCGGGGAAACCGGTCGACGATGCCGATGAAGATGATCAGCGAGATGCCGTTGCCGATGCCCCGTTCGGTGATCTGTTCCCCCATCCACATGACGAGAATGGTGCCGGCGGTCATCGTGATCATGACGAGCAGCTTGAAGGCGATCCCGGGATGGGGCACGGCCGGAATGCCCTGGCTGGTCGGAGGCAGGCTCTCGAGGAAAACGCTCGCGCCCAACGCCTGCATCGCGGCGATGAAAACGGTGCCGTAGCGGGTGAGCTGGTTGATCTTCTTGCGGCCCTCCTCCCCCTCTTTCTGCAGCCGCTGAAAATACGGGACCACCGTCCCCATGAGCTGCAGGATGATGGAGGCCGAGATGTACGGCATGATGCCGAGGCCGAAAACCGCCGCCCGGCTGAACGCGCCGCCCGCGAAGATGTCGTACATGCCGAAGAGGGTGTTCTGGCTCTGCTCGAACCATTCCCTCAGCGCGGCCGTGTTGATCCCCGGCGTGGGCAGATGGCAGCCGATCCGGTACAGGACCAGTATGCCGAGCGTGAACAGGATGCGGTTCTTGAGATCCGGAATCTTGAATACACTTTTGAAGCCTTTCAGCATAATCGGACGACCTTTCCGCCGGCGGCCTGGATCTTCTGTTCGGCGCTCTGGCTGAACGCGTGGGCGCTGACTTCAATCGGCCGGGTCAATTCCCCGTTGCCGAGAATTTTCACGGGCTCGACGCGGCTCCGGATCAGCTTGGCCTGGAACAGGGATTCGGGCGTGACCTGATTCCCTTCAATCCGGCCGAGATCGGAAAGGTTGAGAACCTGGTAGTCGGTCTTGGAACGGCTGGCGAATCCCCTCTTGGGGATGCGGCGCTGCAACGGCATCTGCCCGCCTTCGAACCAGGACCTGTGTTTCGAACCGCTCCGGGCGTGCTGGCCCTTGTGCCCGCGGCACGATGTCTTGCCGTGGCCGGATCCCGGACCGCGGCCGACCCGCTTGGTTTTTTTCTTGGCTCCCTGCGCGAATGTCAAACGGCCTAAATCCATGATTCCCTCAGTTGGATGATGACGAATCAACTTCCTCGACTTTGAGCAGATGCCGGACCCGGAAGATCATTCCGCGGACAGCCGGCACGTCCGGCTGGACGACCGTCTGGTTCATCCGGCGGAGGCCCAGGGCCTTCATGGTTCTCTTCTGGTCCTCTTTCCGCTTGATGGTGCTGTGGATTTTCGTTATTTTCAGTTTCTTTGCCATGAAGGGATCCGCCTCTACTGAAACAGTTCCTGGAAATTTTTGCCCCGGTCGCCGGCGATGGTCATCCCGTCGCGCATGGTCGTGAGCCCCTTGATCGTGGCTTTGACCACGTTGAAGGGATTCGCGGAACCCAGCGATTTGGTCAGGATGTTCTGAATCCCGGCGGATTCGACGACAGCCCGGACGGCGCCCCCCGCGATCACGCCGGTTCCCGGCGCGGCCGGCTTCAGGAGCACGTGTCCGGCGCCGTACTTCGCCTCGATGGCGTGGGGCACGGTTCCGTTGATGATCCGGACGCTGACCAGGTTCTTCTTCGCGTACTCCGCGCCCTTGGCGATCGCGTCCGTCAATTCATGCGCCTTGCCGAGTCCGACGCCGACATGCCCCTTCCCGTCGCCGACCACGACAATGGCGTCGAAACTGAAATGACGTCCGCCCTTGACCACCTTGGACACCCGGTTGATATGAACCACGCGTTCCCGGAGTTCCAATTCGCTGGGATTGATCTTATTCGACATCCGCTCCGCTCGCTTTTTGATGATGGGTCTGGTTGGGGGTTAAAAATCGAGGCCCGCTTCCCGGGCGGCGTCGGCCAGGGCCTTCACCCGGCCGTGGTAGAGGTAGCCGTTCCGGTCAAACACGACCCGCGTGACGTTCTTCTTTTTGGCCTCTTCCGCGATCGCCTTTCCGACGACCCTGGCCGCTCCGGATTTGCCCTTGGCCGCGGCGGCCTGTTCCCGGACCCCTTCCGAGAGGCTGGAGACGGCGCACAGCGTCCGCCGGGCGGAATCGTCCACCAGCTGCGCGTAGATCTGCTTCAGGCTCCTGTAGACCAGCAGCCGGGGGCGCTCCGCCGTTCCGGTGACGCGTTTCCGGATGCGCTTCTTGATTTTCAGCCGTCGCGTCACTCTGGGTGATGTCCGCTTGCTCATGTCGAATCGTTCCTTCTGTCAGATTGGATGTTGAAATCCCCTTCCCGGGGGGCGGTTTTAGGCCGTCGTCTTTCCGGCCTTCTTGCGGACGAACTCGCCCTCAAACCGGATTCCCTTGCCCTTGTACGATTCCGGCGGCCGGAAGGAGCGGATCTTGGTGGCCACCTGGCCCACCAGATGCTTGTCGTACCCCTTGACGAGGATCGTCGTCGGAACCGGGGCTTCCAGCACGATGCCGTCGGGCGGGATGAAATGGATGGGATGCGAGAACCCCAGCTGCATCACCAGCGTCCGGGAACGGATTTCCGCCCGGAACCCGACGCCGATGATTTCCAGCTTCTTCTGGAAGCCCGTTTTCAGCCCGACCACCATGTTCTGAATGAGGCTCCGGGTCAGGCCGTGAAGGGCCCTGTGGTACCGGTTGTCCGTCGGGCGTTCGACCCGCACCACTCCCGATTCCACGGTGACTTTCATGTCGGGATGGATCTCATGCCGGAGTTCGCCTTTCGGCCCCTTGACCGTGAGAGTCGATCCCTGGAGTTCGACCTGAATGCCGTCCGGGATCGTGACCGGTAATTTACCGATGCGAGACAAATCATGCTCCTTTGCGATGTCGTGGCTTTACCAGATGGTGCACAGAACTTCGCCGCCCACTTTTTCCTGCCGGGCTTTCTTGTCGGTCAGGATCCCCTTGGAGGTGGACAGAATCGCGGTTCCGAACCCGTTCAGCACGCGCGGAATCTGCTGGGCGTCGACGTACCGCCGCAGACCCGGCGAACTGACGCGCTGCATCCCCTTGATGGCGGCCTTCCGGTTGGCGCCGTATTTCAGGTAGATGCGGACGACGCCCTGCTTGTTGTCGTCGATTGTCGTGAAATTCTGGATGTATCCCTCATCCAGGAAAATCTGGGTGATCGCCTTGATCTGCCCGGAGGCCGGAACATCCACCTTGCTGTGCCGGGCCAGGGAGGCGTTCCGCACCCGCGTGAGAAAATCGGAAATGGGATCGGTCATGGACATATCCGTCGTTCCTTCTGCCTTGGATTACCAGCTTGCTTTCCGCACGCCGGGGATTTCACCGTTGAGCGCCAATTCCCTGAAACAGAGACGGCACAAGTCGAATTTACCGAGATAGGCCCTCGCGCGGCCGCAGCGGCTGCAGCGGTGGTGCTGGCGGACCTTGAATTTCGGTTCCTTCTTCGATTTGATGATCAATGCTTTGCGTGCCACTCAACCACTCCTTGGGATGGGGGACGGTGTCCCGTTACGCGGCCGCCTTTTCGCGCCGCTTGAACGACAATCCGAGCTCCTTGAGCAGGGCGTAGGCCTCCTCGTCCTTCCGCGCGGAAGTGACGAAGGTCACGTTGAGCCCCCGGATCTTGAGCACCTTGTCGTAATTGATCTCCGGGAAAATGATGTGTTCCTTGACCCCGATCGTGAAACTGCCGCGGCCGTCGAATCCCCTGTCCTCCAGCCCGCGGAAGTCTCGGATTCGGGGGACGGCGATGTTTGCGAACCGGTCCAGAAACTCGTACATGTGCCGGCGCCGGAGCGTCACGGAACATCCGATGGCCATCCCCTCCCGGATCTTGAAGTTGGAGATGGACTTCTTGGCTTTGGTCACGACCACTTTCTGTCCCGAAATGGCGGTCATGTCCGCAACGGCCGCCTCGAGAAACTTGGGGTCCAGAACCGCGTCGCCGACGCCCATGTTCAGGACGATTTTCTTCAGCCTCGGGACCTGCATGACGGTCGAATAATTGAACTGCTTCCGGAGCGCCGGAATGACTTCCTGCTGGTACTTGACGAGCAGCCGGGGCACGTAATTGTTCTTCGGTTTATCCATCTGTCTTGAACTCCCTGAGGTCGCGTTCATGAGGAGGAGAGCATTTCCCCGCAGCTCCTGCAAACCCGGACGCGTTTCTTGTTTTCGAGGACGACCCGGCCGACCCGTGCCGCCTTGTTGCACTTGGAGCAGATCAGCTTGACGTTCGAGGCGTGAATGGGGGCTTCCCGCTCGACGATGCCGCCCTGCGGATTTTTCTGGCTCTTGCGGGTGTGCCGCTTGATGAAATTGACGCCCTCGACGATCACGCGCTCGTCCTTCGGGAAAACCTTGAGGATTTTCCCCTTCTTCCCCCTGGAATTGCCGGACACGACCAGGACGGTGTCATTTTTGACGACTTTCATGGATTTCCTTCTCCACGCGCTTTCGCGCGGTTTAGAGCACTTCAGGGGCCAGGGAGACGATTTTCATGAACTGCTTTTCGCGCAGTTCACGCGCCACGGGCCCGAAGATGCGCGTTCCCTTGGGTTCGTTCTGGTCGTTGATCAGAACGACGGCGTTGTCGTCGAACCGGACATAGGATCCGTCCACCCGTCCGACTTCCTTGCGGGTCCGGACGACGACGGCCTTGCTGACCTCGCCCTTCTTCACGCTTCCGCCCGGGACGGCCGTCTTGATCGAGACGACAATGACGTCTCCAAGGCTCCCGTATCTCCTCCGCGTGCCACCCAGCACCTTGATGCACATGACCTTCTTGGCGCCGGTATTGTCTGCGACATTGAGCCGCGTATACTGCTGAATCATGCCTGCCTCATCGTTCGACCGTTACTTGACGCGTTCGACGACCTCGACCAGACGCCAGCGCTTCAGGCGGCTGAGGGGCCGTGTCTCCATGATACGGACGGTGTCGCCGACCTGGCACTCATTCTTCTCGTCGTGTGCCATGAACTTGGAGGTCCGCTTCAGCGTCTTGCCGTACAGGGGGTGCCGGTATCGCCTGACGACCGCGACGGAAATCGTCTTCTGCGTCTTGTTGGCGACCACCTTGCCGACCACTGTCTTTCTTCTTGCGCGTTCCGACATTCGATTCCTCACTTCGGGGCTTGTGTCTTGGCCGCGGCCAGAACCTGCTGATGCAGGAGCGTTTTGATGCGGGCGATGTCCTTGCGGACGGCGCGCACCTTCACCGGATTGTCGAGTTGATGGAGGGCCAGCTGGAATTTCAGGTTGGCCATCTCCTCTTCGGCGTCCTTGAGACGGGTTTTCAGCTCATCCGCCGACAGGCTTCTCAGTTGATTGGTTTTCATCTCAGGCCGTTTCTCCCTTCAAGGAGGCGACGAATTTCGTTTTCAGCGGAAGCTTGTAGGCGGCGAGACGCATGGCTTCCTTGGCGGTTTCCCGCTGTACGCCTTCGAGTTCGAACATGATCCGACCGGGTTTCACCACGGCCACCCAGAATTCCGGGTTGCCCTTCCCTTTTCCCATGCGGGTTTCGGCGGGTTTGATGGTGACGGGCTTGTCCGGGAAGACGCGGATCCAGAGTTTTCCGCCCCGCTTGATGTACCGGGTGATGGCCACGCGCGCGGCCTCGATCTGCCGGGCGGTCACCCAGGCCGGCTCCAGGGCCCTCAACCCGTAGGTTCCCATCGCAATCGAGGAGCCGCGGGTGGCTTTGCCGCGTCGGCGTCCCCTCTGCTGTTTTCTCCATTTTGTCTTTTTCGGCTGCAACATGCTGAAGTACTCCCGCGATGATCAGATGTGAAACGGCGCCTCGTTACGATTGAATCCCGAACAGTTCGCCCTTGCAGATCCAGACTTTCACTCCGATGGTCCCATAGGCCGTCATGGCCGTCGTCCGGGCATAGTCGATGTCGGCCCGCAGCGTGTGCAGCGGAATCCGGCCCTCTTTGTACTGCTCCGACCGGGCGATTTCCGCGCCGCCGAGCCGCCCGGCGCAGCGGATGCGGACGCCTTCGGCGCCCATGCGCATGGTCGAGGTGATGGCCCGCTTCATGGCCCGCCGGAACGAGACCTTTCCTTCGATCTGCTTGGCGACATTGTCCGCGACGAGGGCGGCGTCGAGCTCGGGACGCTTGATTTCATGGATGTTGAGCTGGACCTCCTGGGAGGTCAGGCGCTGCAACTCTTCCTTGAGCTTGTCGACCTCCGTGCCCTTCTTCCCGATGACGATACCCGGACGGGCCGTGTGTATGGTCAGCGTGATCCGTTTCGGCGTGCGCTTGATCTCGATCTGCGAAATCCCGGCGTTGTTCAGCCGATTCTGGACGTACTGCCTCAGCATCAGGTCTTCGCTCAGTTTCTTGGCGAAGAGCTTTTCGTCGAACCAGAGTGATTTCCAGGTCTTGTTGACGCCCAGCCGAAATCCGTTCGGATTCGTCTTCTGTCCCAAAGCATCCTCCAACTAGGATCGTTTAAGATGACTTCTTTTTCCCGGACTTCGCGTTCTTCGCCGGTTTGCCGCCCTCGGCGTCCGCCTGGGGCTTCTTCTCCGCCGCCTTCGAACCGGTCTTCGGGGCCTCGGATTTCGCCCCGGCCCTGGCCGCCCGGGCCGCTTGCGGCGCCGCGCCCTTCCTGAGCTTCTCGTCCGTCACGATCACGGTGATGTGCGAGGAGCGTTTCATCAGCATGGACGCCCGGCCCATGGGGCCGGGATTGTTCCGCTTCATCGAGGGACCCTGGTCGACCCGGATTTCCTTGATGATCAGATCGTCCGGGTTGATCTTGGCCCCTTCCTCACGGCTCACGGCGTTCGCCGCGGCCGACCGAAGAATCTTTTCCACGGGCTTCGACGCGGCCTGGGGGATGAAGTGCAGGGCATTGATCGCCTGGTTGACGGACTTGCCCCGTATCAGTTCGACGACTTTCCGCACCTTCTGGGGCGACATCCCGACGTATTTCGCGACAGCTCTTGCTTCCATGGTGAAATGAACTCCTTACGCTAGGCGACTTTGGCCGTCTGTTCGGTGGCCTTTCTGCCGCTGTGTCCCCGGAAAATCCGAGTCGGGGCGAATTCGCCCAGCTTGTGGCCGACCATGTTTTCGGTGACGAAGACGGGGATGAATTTGTTCCCGTTGTGCACCGCGATGGTGTGCCCGACAAAATCCGGGGGGATGGTGGAACGTCTCGCCCAGGTTTTGACCACTTTCTTGGTGTTGGCCTTGTTCATGGCCTCGACCTTTTCCATCAGACTCGAGTCGAGGTACGGACCCTTTTTGACTGACCGTGGCATTCAAGCGTCCCCTATTTTCTTCTCTTCACGATATAGATGTCGGACTGGTTGCGCTTCTTACGGGTCTTGTATCCCTTGGTGGGCTTTCCCCAGGGCGTGGTTGGATGGCGGCCTCCCGAAGATTTGCCTTCCCCGCCGCCCATCGGGTGGTCGACCGGGTTCATGACGACGCCGCGGACCTTGGGCCTGCGGCCCAGCCACCGGGACCGCCCCGCCTTGCCGAGCTGGACGTTGAAATGGTCCGAGTTGCCGACATGCCCGATGGTGGCCCGGCAGACGGCCCGGATCATGCGCACTTCACCCGAAGGCATCTTGACCTGGACGTAATCGCCTTCGCGCGCCATGAGCTGGGCGGCGCCCCCGGCGCTCCGGATCAGCTGACCGCCCCTTCCGGGCTTCAGCTCGATGTTGTGAACCTCGGTGCCCAGCGGAATCTTGCCGATGGGCATCACGTTTCCGGGCCGTATCTCAACGCCTTCCCCGGACTGAAGCGTGTCCCCGACCTTGACCCCGTCCGGCGAAAGGATGTACCGCTTTTCTCCGTCCGCGTACACAAGCAGGGCGATGCGCGCGGAACGGTTCGGGTCATACTCGACGGCGGAAACTTTCGCCGGAATGCCGTCCTTGTCGCGCTTGAAGTCGATGATCCGGTAGAAGCGGATGTGTCCCCCGCCCCGCCGGCGCGCGGTCACGCGCCCCTTGTTGTTCCGCCCGCCGGATTTCTTGAGGCGGATGACGAGCGATTTTTCAGGCTTGTCCTTGGTCACCTCCTCGAAGGTCGAAACCGTCTTGTAGCGGAGGGAGGGGGTGATCGGTCTGAATGATTTAACCGGCATGGCTTATTTGCCCTCGAAATATTCTATTTTGGATCCTTCACGCAGGGTCACGACGGCTTTCTTGAAGTCCGGCCGGCGTCCGGAATACCGGCCCATCCGCTTGATTTTGCCGATGAAATTGGCCGTCGCCACCTTCTCCACCTTCACCTTGAAGCGTTTCTCGATGGCCCGCTTGATCTCGATCTTGTTCGCCTCGGGCGAAACAACGAACGCCACTTTCCGCTGCGCGTCCTGCAGGTTGGAGATCTTCTCCGTGATGAGCGGACGGATGAGGATTTCATGATTGGTTTTCACGATCCGAGAACCTCGTTGATTTTGCCGAGCGCGCTTTTCTGGATGAGCAGCATGTCGGCGTTGACCACGTCATAGGTCGAGAATCCGGCGGCCTCCCGCACCTGGAGCGTCGGGATGTTCCGGCCCGAGAGCCAGACCGTGCGGCTCGTCTGCTGCGTCAGCAGGAGCGTCTTTGCGCCGCCCGCCTGGAGCGCGTTCAGAATGCCGGCCAGCTGCTTGGTCTTGGCCTTCTCGAAGGCGAAATCCTCCACGAGCCGGATCTTGTTCTCCTTCGCCAGGGCCGACAGGGCGGATTTGCGGGCCAGCTGGCGGACCTTGAGCGGGATCCGCGTCTTATAGGTGTGCGGCTTCGGCGGGAAGACCCTGCCGCCGTGCCGCCACACCGGCGAGCGCGTGGAGCCGGCGCGGGCGGTGCCGCGCCCCTTCTGGGGCCACGGTTTCTTGCCGCCGCCGCTGATCTCGGCCCGCGTTTTTGCTTTCGCCGTCCCCTGCCGCGCGTTGGCGCGCTCGGCGGTGACGACCTGCCAGACCACGTGGTCGTTCGGCTCGATTCCGAAGATTTCCGGCGACAGGTCGATCTGCTCGCCGGTCTTGGTTCCGTCTGTTTTCAGTACGTCCAATTTCACGCTTCCACCCGTTTCGTCGTTTACTTGCAGATTTCGAGTATGGTATTGCGCGCCCCGGGCACGCCGCCCCGCACCAGCAGCAGGTTCCGCTCGGGAACGACCTTGAGCACCTGGAGGTTGCGGAGGGTTTTCCGTTCTCCGCCCATCCGGCCTGCCATGCGCAGGCCCTTGAAGACGCGCTTGGGATAGGAGGACGAGCCGATGGAGCCGGGCGCCCGGAGACGGTCGGACTGTCCGTGCGACTTGGGCCCTCCGGAAAACTTGTGGCGCTTGACAACGCCCATGAATCCGCGCCCCTTCGAGAGGCCGGTGACGCGCACGCTCTCGCCGGCCGTGAAGATGTCGACCTTGACCTGGTCGCCGGTCTTGATGGCGCCCTGAAAGTCGCGGAATTCCTTCAACACGCGGAGGGGGGCCGTGCCGGCTTTCTTGAAGTGCCCCAGCATCGGTTTGGTCGTCCGCTTTTCACGGGTTTCGATAAACCCGAGCTGGACGGCGTCGTATCCGTCCTTCTGCCGCGTTTTCACCTGGACGACCGTGCAGGGCCCCGCCTCGATGACCGTGGCCACTTTCGGGGAACCCGCCTCGTCGAAGTACCGCAACATGCCGATTTTTTTACCCAACAGGCCTTGCATGATCTGGTTCGTCTCCAATGCTTGAGGCTCAGACCTTGATTTCGACGTCCACGCCGGCGGGAAGCTCGAGCTTCATGAGGGCGTCCACGGTTTTCGGGGACGCGTTCAGGATATCGATCAGCCGCTTGTGGATGCGCGTCTCGAACTGTTCGCGGGACTTCTTGTCCACGTGTGGCGAACGCAGAACCGTGACGATGGACCGCTTCGTGGGAAGCGGTATCGGCCCGGAAATGGCCGCGCCCGTGGATTTCGCGGTCCTCACGATCCGCTCGGTGGACTTGTCGATGAGGATGTGATCGTATCCCTTGAGCTTGATGCGAATGGTTTGACCCGCCACGGAACTTCTCCTATGACTGTGAAAAGACTACTTGATGATTTTGCCGACGACGCCGGCGCCGACAGTGCGGCCGCCCTCGCGGATCGCGAACCGAAGACCCTCCTCCATCGCGATCGGCTCCAGCAGCTCCACTTCCATGTTCACGTTGTCGCCCGGTA
>JAUCQC010000272.1 GCA_030372965.1 bacterium | reverse complement strand
AAGAAGGATGATTCAGATGCGAAACAGACTCATTCCCGCTGTACTCCTGGCCCTGCTCCTCGCCCCGGCGTACGCCTTTCCGGCCGAGGACTGCGAACAGGACGTGACGGATTCCAGGGGCGTCATGAAGCCCTGGGAAAAAGGCGCCTGGGAAACGGGCCGGTACCGTAATGTGTTTCTCGAAGCCGGCTACGCTCAGGAGGCAATCGACGCGAAAGTGGCGAAAGCCTGGCACGACGTGTTCGAGGGCCCGAACCGCGTGTATTTCGAGGTCGGCGACTCCATGGCCTATGTCTCCGATCTGAAGAACAAGGACGCGCGCACCGAGGGCCTCTCGTACGGGCTGATGGCCGCCGTTCAGCTGGATAAAAAGGACGTCTTCGACCGCCTGTGGCGCTGGACGAAGAAATATATGCAGCACCAGGGCGGGCCGCGCGACGCGTATTTCGCGTGGAGCGTGAATCCGGAGACCGGGAAACACAACTCGGAAGGCTCCGCTTCGGACGGCGAGCTGTATTTCATCACGAGCCTGCTGTTCGCGTCCAACCGCTGGGGGAATCAGTCGGGAATCGATTATTACGGCGAGGCCAGGCGCATTCTGGACGCCATGTGGAGCAAGGACTCCACGACCGGTGTCACCAACCTGCTGAACGCGGAGCGCAAGCAGATCACCTTTGTGCCGGACAAGCGGGGATACCGGTTCACCGACCCCTCCTACCACCTGCCCGCGTTTTTCGAGATCTGGGCCGAATACGCGAAGGACGGTCATGAGCGGTTCTACCGGGACTGCGCGGACACGGCCCGCGCCTTCCTGCGCCGGGCATGCCGGTCGAAAACCGGCCTGAACGCGGACATCACGGATTTCAACGGCGAGCCGCTCAAGCGCGGCTTTTTCCCCGCCGCGTTCCGGTTCGATTCCTGGCGCGTGCCCATGAACATCGCCATGGATTATTCCTGGTTCGCGAAGGACGCGGAATGGCAGAGGGATTACAGCCGGCGGTTCCAGAACTTCCTCCACTGCAGGGGCATGGACACGTTCGAGGACCAGTTCAACCTGGACGGCACGCTTCCTGAATGGATACTCCCGGCCGGCGGATTCCGCACCCTGCGCCATTCGCTCGGCCTGGTTTCCACCTCAGCCGCGGCTTCGCTCATGTCCGACCGGGCCAAGGGCTGGAAATTCGTGGACGCCGTTTGGAACGCGAAGCTGGAGCCGTACGGCGACGGTTATTTCGACCCGTATTACGACGGCCTGCTGTACCTGTTCAGCCTCATGCACCTGAGCGGAAAATACCGGATCATCACCCCGGCCGCCGATCCGCCTCCGGGACGCTGAGATGACGCGGCGGTCCGTGCGGGCCGGATCCGCCCTTCCTCCGAAATTCGGATTGGCATTCATGCCGCGACGGGCGTATATTACGGAGACCGGCACGGCATTCCGCCGGCCGCCGCACCGCCCGATGGGACCCCGCCATGGACATGCTCGAACTGCTTCGAAAACAGACCACCACGCGGAAGGACGAATTCACGGCCGGGGCCGTCCCGGACGAACTCGTCGAAACGATCCAATCCTCCATTCTCCAGACCGCGAACGCCTCCAACCGGCAGTCGTATTCCGTGATCGTGCTCGACCGGGAGAAAGCCGGCCGGCTGGGCCTTCCCGGAGACCGGGCGTTCGTCTTCTGCGTCGACTTCCACCGTCTTTACGCGTGCGCCCGCGCGCTGGAAAGGGAATTTGACAGCGGAACCCCGATGCAGTTCGTCACCGCGCTGATCGACGTCTCCCTGCTGGCGCAGTCCGCGGTGCTCGCGGCGCAGTCTCTCGGCCTGGCCACGCGGATCACGAACGAGGTCTATCAACGGAATCCGGACGAACTCTTCGCGGAGCTGGGCCTTCCGGAACACCGTGTGTTCCCCATGCTCGCGGTCAGCCTGGGCGTTCGGGCCGATCCCCGCAAGAAGCAAAAGGGACGGCTTTCGCGGAAGTTTCTGTTTCACGAAGGCCGGTACCGGATTCCGGACGACCGCGACATTCTCGAGATCATCGGATGGTATGATTCCTGTCTCTTATACACATCTGACGCTGCCGACGAGTTCCGA
>JAUCQC010000271.1 GCA_030372965.1 bacterium | reverse complement strand
TCCAGCCGGTTCATGTCGTTCAGGTACTGGTTATACACATCCGAAGTGGAGTAGCCGGACAGCTGGCCGCACCACGCCCACATGATGACGTTGAACTGCGGCCGGGCCGAGCCCCGGCCCTGGGTGTCCGGAGGCCCGAGGAAGGCGCGGGTTTCGTTCACCCAGTCGGGATAATACCCGGCGTCGTGGTCCAGCAGGCCGTCGCCGTAGCCGTCCCCCGAGGTCAGATGCAGGGCGCCGCCAGAGCCGTCTCCGTTGAAGGCGAACAGGTCGTGCTCTACTCCCCTGCCGTTCATGAAATCCACCAGCCCGGACATGCCGCCGATGATCTGGCTGCCGTGCGACGTGTAGCCATAGCCGATGTGGAGCTGCTCTTTGGCCGCCCGCACGGCCGTGACCGGTATCTGATCGATGTCGATGCACGTGTGGTCCGCGATGATGGGCTGGGAGAATGAGGCCGGAACAGTCATCAGCCACGCGAGGAAACAGATGGCTTTTTTCATCTTCCACCTCTCGAGAAACGTTTCGGATCGGAAATTTACGAAAACGGATCGGCGGGAGGACAGGCGGCGCTATCCGTTCCGTCGCGGACGGATGAGAGCCCCCCGCCCGCGTCACCCGTCCCGCGACCCGGACGGCATCATGTCCCGGCTCCGCGGCGCCCGGTTTTTCCGGATTTCAACTCGGGGCCTTTCTCCGCCCGAGCCCCGAAAACCCGGGACAGTTTCCCCTGAAGCCTGTCCAGATAGATGTAGAAAACCGGCGTCACGTACAGGGTGATCAGCTGCGAAAAGAGCAGACCGCCCACCACGCACAGGCCCAGCGGCCGCCTGGCCTCTGCGCCCGCGCCCATGCCCAGGGCGATGGGCAGGGTGGCCATGAGCGCCGCGACCGTGGTCATCATGATGGGCCTGAAGCGGACGGAGCTGGCCTCGAGAATGGCCGCGCGGGAGTTGAGCCCCCGCTCCCGGCCGTCGATGGCGAAGTCGACCATCATGATGGCGTTCTTCTTGACCACGCCGATGAGCATGATCAGGCCCACGAAGCTGTAGAGGTTCAAATCGGAACCGAACACCAGCAGGGTGAGCAGGCCCCCGAATCCCGCGAAGGGCAGGCCGGACAGGATCGTGAGCGGGTGGATGAAACTCTCGTACAGGATGCCCAGGATCATATAGATGACCAGGATGGACAGGAGCAGGAGCCCGACCAGGCTGGACTGCGACGACTGGAACGCCTGGGCCGTTCCGGAAAAGCTCGTGACAATGGACGACGGCAGGGTTTCGGCCGCGGCCCGGTTCACTGCGGACACGGCCTGGCTCAGGGAGACCCCCTCGCTGAGGTTGAACGAGATCGTCACCGAGGGAAGCTGGCCCGAATGATTGACCGTGAGCGGACCCGCTCCGGTCGTGGCCGACGTCAGAGCCGTGATCGGCACGAGCTCGCCCCCGCCGGACCGGACGTAGAGCAGTTCCAGGGCCGACGGGTCCCGCTGGTACTCGGGGAGCAGTTCCATCATCACGTAATACTGGTTGTTCGGCGCCAGAATGGTCGAGATCTGCCGCGTGCCGAAGGCCGAGAAGAGGGCGGCCTCGATGGCCTCGGGAGTGACGTTCAGGGACGCGGCCCGGTCGCGGTCGATGGCCAGCCTCAGCTCGGGGTTGCTGATCCGGAGATCGCTGTTCACGTCCTGAAGCAGGGGGTCGTTCCTCAGCCGCGCCTCCAGGACGGGCGCGGACTCGTACAGGGTCTGCAGATCGGTGGCCTGCAGGGTGAACTGGTACAGCCCCGAGGACGAACGGCCGCCGACGTTGATGGCGGGCGGATTCGAGACAAACACGCGGATGCCGGGAATGGAAGCCATTTTTCTGCGGAGCGACTGCACGACCTCGTCCGCGCTCATGTCCCGATCGCCGCGGGGTTTCAACCGGATGAACATGCGGCCCGAGTTGCTGCCGCCCCCGCCGCCGCCCCCTCCCACCGAGGAGGTGAAGCCCTCCACGTTCGGATCGGCCGCGAGCACGTCCGCGGCGGCCTTCTGCCGCCGCGCCATGCCCTCGAACGAAAGGCCCTCGGCCCCTTCCGACGACCCGTTGATGAATCCCGTGTCCTCGCTGGGAATGAAGCCCTTGGGCATGACGGCGAAGAGCGCCGCCGTGGCAACCAGCACCACCGCGGAGAAGAGGACGGCCGAGCGCCTGCGGCGGACCACCCACTCGAGGCTCTTCTCGTACGCGGCCAGCGTGCGGTTCCAGAACGTCTCGATCGCGTTGAAGAAGCGGCCGTGCCGCGAATCCTTCTCGTGCCGGAGAAACCGGCTGCACATCATGGGCGTCAGCGACAGGGAGACGAACCCGGAGATCAGGATGGCCACCATGATGGTGACCGCGAACTCGCGGAACAGCCGGCCCATGATGCCGCCGAGAAACAGGATCGGGATGAACACCGCGACCAGGGAGAGGGTCATGGACACGATGGTGAAGCCGACTTCCCGCGACCCGTCCACGGACGCCTGCAGGGGCGTCTTCCCCTGCTCCATGTGCCGGAATATGTTCTCGAGCATGACCACGGCGTCGTCGACGACGAAACCGACCGCGAGCGTGAGCGCCATCAGCGACAGGTTGTCGAGGTTGAAATGGAACAGGGCCATGGCCGCGAACGTGCCGACCACGGACAGCGGCAGGGCCAGGCTCGGGATGAGCGTGGCCGAGAAGTTGCGCAGGAAGAGAAAAATGACGGCGACCACGAGGAACAGCGTCAGCAGGAGCGTGAATTTCACATCGTTCACCGACGCCTGGATGGGCTCGGCCTTGTCGAAGAGGATGGACATCTCGGCCGAGGCCGGGAGCTTTTCCCGAATGCCGGGCAGCAGGGCCTGCACCGCCTTCGAGACCGCGACCGTGTTGGTGCCGGGCTGGCGCTGGATCGCGAGCAGGATGCACCGCTCGTCCCCGAACCAGGCGGCGACCTTGTCGTTCTGCACGCTGTCGAAGACGCGCCCCAGGTCTCCGAGCCGGACCGGGGCGCCGTTCCGGTACGCCACGACGATGGGCCGGTACCGGTCCGCCGTGTTGAGCTGGCCGTCCGCCTTCACCGTGAAGGTCTTCTCCCGGCCCCACAGGATGCCGGTCGGCAGATTGACGTTGTTGGCGGACACGGCCGAGGTGATCTGGTCGATGCCGATGCCCCGGCTCGCCAGCGCGCGGGGGTCGACCTGGATGCGCACCGCGTACCGCTGGGCGCCGAAAATCATCACCTGCGCCACGCCGCTGACCATGGAAACGCGCTGCGCGAAATGGGTCTCGGCGTACTCATTCAGCGTGTACAGCGGCAGGGAGGAGGACCGGAGCGCGACAAACAGGATGGGCTGGTCCGCCGGGTTCACCTTGCGGTACGAGGGCGGCGTGGGCATGTCTCGGGGAAGCTGCCGCGAAACCGCGGCGATCGCGGCCTGCACGTCCTGGGCCGCCGCGTCGATGTTCCGGTTGAGACTGAACTGAATGGTGATGTTCGTCGAACCCAGGCTGCTCGAGCTGGTCATGTTGTCGATGCCTGCGATCGTGGTGAACTGCTTCTCCAGCGGCGTGGCCACGGCCGCGGCCATGGTCTCCGGGCTGGCGCCGGGCAGGCTGGCCGACACGGAAATCGTCGGAAAATCGACGGTGGGCAGGTCGCTCACGGGAAGCTGCCGGTATCCCAGGATGCCGGCGACGATGACGGCGGCCATGACCAGAGTCGTCATGACCGGCCTTCGGATGAAAATGTTCATCGGCCGGATTTCTCCCGGCCGGCCGGGGCCGGACGCTTCTCCCCGGCGGCGGGTTTTTTGCCGCCGGGCGGCGTGGAACCGGGATCGGACGGCGAATCCGTCAGCACCTCAACGGCCGCGCCGGGTATGAGGCGCATCTGGCCGTCCGTCACCACGGTTTCCCCGCCCCTCAAGCCTTCCGCGATCACCGCCGCTCCGCCGAGGATCCGGTCCACCCGGACATTCCGCTTTTCCGCCCTGCCTTCGGCCGTCACGACGTACACGAACGTCCCCTCCTGTCCGGTGACCACGGCCGCGTCGGGAACGGTCAGGGCGTTCCGCTCGATCGTCAGGACGAGTTCGACGTCCACGAACTGGCCGGGCCACAGGGCCATGTCCGCGTTCGGAAACTCGGCCTTCAGCGTGACCGTGCCCGTCCCTGCGTCCACCTCGTTGTCCACGAAGAGCAGGCGGCCCCGGATCTCGGGGCCGTCCCCGCCGCGCGCCGGCCGCACCACCGCCGCGAGCGGCTCGGACGCCGCGTACCGGCGTATCCGGCCAAGCTGGTTCTCGGGCACCGCAAACCGCACGCGTATGGGCCGCATCTGGTGAATGACCACGAGCGCCGCGTCATTGGCACGCACCACATTCCCCTTCTTCACGAGCAGACCGCCCGCGCGTCCCGAGATCGGGGCCGTGACCGAGGCATAGGCCAGGTTCAGCTCCGCCTGCGCAATGGCGGCCTCGTCCTGCCGGACGAGGGACCTGAGCATCTCCGCCTGCGTCCGGACGGCGTCGTACTGCTCGGCCGTCACGTAATCCTTCTGAACCAGTTCGGCGTACCGGCGGGCCTGCAGGGCCGCGTTGGCCGCCTGGCTGCTG
This sequence comes from bacterium, assembly GCA_030372965.1. GTDB lineage: Bacteria > Zhuqueibacterota > QNDG01 > QNDG01 > DTFT01 > JAFGAX01. The sequence goes on along the minus strand of JAUCQC010000271.1, from coordinate 909 downwards.
TCGCGGCTGAACTGCGCGCGGGCGGCCGCCAGCCCGGCCTCGAAAGGCCGGGGGTCGATCCGGAACAGGAGCTGGCCCTGGCGCACGTCCTGGCCTTCGGAGAAGGCCACGGCCGTGATCACGCCTCCCACCTGGGGCCGCACGGCCGCGGTTTCGACGGGCTCCACGGTTCCCACGGAAAACAGGGACACCGGCCGCGGCTCTACCGCCACGGTTCCGGTTTTCACGGGCACGGCCTGCTTCGGCGGCATTCTTTTTCCGCCGCATCCCGCGGCGGCCATCAGGCTCACGGAAAGACCGGACAGGAGCGCGGTCCGGCCATGCCGGAATGCACGCCGGAAAGACGCGTGACGCGGGCTGGTAACAGCCGCGTTCATCGGACCCATCATGGTTTCACCTCAAGTGGGGGAGCTTCGGATTCGGGGGAAACGGCACCGGACTTTTCCAGAACTCCGGCGGCATGGCTGAGTCTGGCCAGCGCGGTGTACCAGCCCAGGCGGGCGTTGATCTTTTCCGCGCGCGCCGAAGCCAGAGCCCGCTGGGCCGTGAGAAGGTCAAGCATGCTTCCCGCGCCTTCCCGGTACCGGCCGGCCGCCACGGCCTCGGACTGCTCCGCTGCCGCGACCAGGTCTTCCGCGGCCTGCAGGCGGCCCTCGGCCGTGAGCCAGTCGCTGTGGGCCGAGACAACGTCGAGAATCACGGACTGTTCCGCGGACCGGACCCGTTGTTCCGCCGCGTCCGCCGAGGCCCTCGCCGCGGCCCAGTCAGCCTGGCGGGAGAATCCGCCGAACATTGGGATTTGGAGGATCAGCCGGCCGGACGCGTCGTCCATGTGTCCGGGGATCCCGTCCACGCGGGAGCGCGAGGCCGCGGCCGCGAGCGACAGCTGTCTCTTATACACATCTGACG
>JAUCQC010000270.1 GCA_030372965.1 bacterium | reverse complement strand
CCACCGAGATCTACACCGTTCGGAACTCGTCGGCAGCGTCAGATGTGTATAAGAGACAGCTGATGCACCTGGTCCGGAACGCCGTAGATCACGGAATCGAGCCTCCGGACGAACGGGCCCGCGCGGGGAAGCCCGCCACGGGCACAATCACGCTGTCCGCGAGCCAGTCGGGCAATCGCATCCTCGTTTCAGTGCGTGACGACGGCCGGGGTGTCGACCCCGCGGTGATCCGCCGGAAGGCCGCCGAGACGGGTCTCGTGACTCGCGAGCAGGCGGCGGGGATGAGCGACGACGAGGCGCTCGAGTTCATCTGTGAACACGGATTCAGCACGTCCGAACGGGTGGACGCCGTGTCCGGCCGGGGCGTCGGGCTGGACGTCGTCAAGAACGCGATTGAGCGCCTCAACGGATCGGTTCACGTCCTGTCCCGGCGGGGACAAGGTTCCGAGTTCCTGATCACGCTGCCGCTCACGTTGGCGATCCTGACGGTGATTGTCGTCGAGTCGGCGGGCGAGGCGTACGCGATCCCGATCGGCGACATCCGGGAGACGATCAAAGTGGACAGCGGTCTCCTTGAGGCCCGGGGTGTGGTCCCCGCGGTATCCTGGCAGGATGAGGTTGTACCGGTGACCCGTCTCGAAGACGTGTTTCCCGGATCGCGGCCGGACGGTTCCGGTCCGGAAAAACCCGGGCGGGTGCCCGTCGTTGTCGTATCCGTCCGGGACGGCAGGATCGGGCTCGCGGTCGACCGGATCGGGGGCAAGCACGAAGTTGTCCTGAAGCCCCTTGAAACCCATTACCGGTCCGTCAAGGGCCTTTCGGGCGCCGCCCTGCTGGGCGACGGAAGCGTCGTGCTGGTCGTGGATGTGATGGAAATCTGGAATCAGCTGAAGGCCGCCTCGGGCCGCCATCCAGCCGGCGCCGGCGGCCTCGGGAAGCCGGGACCGTCGCCCGTCATTCCTAAAAGGAGGGAATCTTGAACGCCACCGCATGGCCGATGGAAATCGACGCCAGTGTCTCGAGCCGGCCGGAACCGGAAATCCTGGCCTTCGTGTCGCTGCTGGCCGCCGCGTTCGAAAAGGCGGCCCGCCAGCTGTCGGTGCTGACGCAGCGCGAGATGGCGGTTCTGAGATGCACCGTCGAATCCAGATCGGTCGAGGATTTCCGCGTCTCCGTCGAAGCCGATGCGGAAAAGTCCTGTTTTGCCTCGATCCTGAAAATGCACGAGTTGATGAACGCGGACGTGGCGTTCCTCATCGAGGAGTCGGAGGGACTCCGCCTGTATGACACGCTGATGGGACACCCGGCCGGCCGCACCGCGGTTGTGGATGCGGACGTCGTGTCCGGCATCGGCGAGGTCAACAACATACTCGGCAGCACCTTCATCAACGAAATCGCGGACCGGATCGGAAGGGCGGTGCATCCCCGCATTCCCGTCACCGCCTTCGACATGCTGGGGGCGGTTCTGCAGGGAGTGATGCTTCAGGACGAATACATCGATCGGACCGTGGTCTGCGCGGACGCGGTCATCCGGGAAGTGCCGGCCGGCGGGTTCAAGGTCAGGCTGATCGTACTCTGCGACCAGGCTCAGCTGGTTCGGATCCTGGCGAGCGTCTGAGGCGGCCGCATGGAACACTTCATCCAGATCTCCGAGTTGAAGGTCACCCCGTCGCCGGACGTTCTTCGGACCGTGGTCGGGTCGTGCATCGCCCTGTGTCTGTTCGACCGGGCGCGGTCGATCGGAGGAATGGTCCACATTTTAATGCCGGAGCACGACGGGAAGCAGGACACGCCCCCGGGCCGGTACGCCGACACGGGTGTGCCCGCGCTGGTCCGTGAGATGCAGCGGTCGGGCAGTCGGGCACCCGGCCTTGAAGCGGCATTGTTCGGCGGCGCGTCCATGTTCACTTCCGGATCCAATGGGATCCGGAGCATCGGGCTCCGGAACGCCGATGTGGTCCGGGAGATCCTCGCCGAGTACCGTATCCCCGTCCGGGACGAAGACGTTGGCGGAACGCTCGGCCGGCGGGTGGTATTCCATTGCGGGACAGGTCGCGTCGACGTTTCGATGCTCGCCAAACCCACGTGGCGCACGGCGTCCGCCGCCACGGACGGAAACGGAAAAAAATGAGGGAGTGGACGGTTTCCCATGATCACGCGCCCCATTAAAGTCCTCGTCGTGGACGATTCGCTTCTGAGCCGCAAGCTCCTGGTCGGGTTCCTGTCCGAGGATCCGGACATCGAAGTCGTCGCCACGGCCTCCAACGGGAAGGATGCGCTTGAAGCCGTCGGAAAGCACAATCCCGACGTCGTGACCATGGATGTCCGGATGCCCGAAATGGACGGCATCACGGCCCTGAAACGCATCATGTCGGAGGCGCCAAGGCCTGTGGTGATGCTCAGCGCCTTCACCGAACGAGACACGGAACTGACCCTCCAGTCCCTGGATCTCGGGGCCGTGGATTTCATCACCAAGCCGCACCCGGTTTTTTCCCGCACCCTCTCGGACATCCGGGACGAGATTCTTCTCAAGGTCAAGACCGCGAGCCGGAACCGGGTCCGGAGAAGGGTCGCGGGACGCGCTCCGCTTCCGGCGGCGCCGGTTTTTCGAAAACGGAGCCGGACGGGATCGCGGATTCCGCTGGGCAAATGCCGGGACGTGGTGGCGATCGGCATTTCGACCGGCGGTCCCCAGTGCCTGCAGCGGCTGCTGCCCGCCGTTCCGGCCGATTTCCCGGCGGCCATCGTAATCGTCCAGCACATGCCGGCCGGATTCACCCGGGTTCTGGCCGAACGGCTGAACGGCATGTCGGCGATCGAGGTCAAGGAGGCGGAGAGCGGCGACGTGATTCGCAGAGGCAGGGCCCTGCTCGCGCGCGGCGACCATCACCTTGTGATCCAGGAGGAGGAGCTGGCGTACACGACGGTGGTGAACCGCGATCCGCCCGTGTCCCGGTTCCGGCCGTCCATCGACGTGATGATGGAATCCGCCGCCAGGCTGTTCGGAGAAAGGGCTATCGGCGTGATCATGACCGGCATGTGCGACGACGGCGTCCGGGGCGTGCGGGCCATCCGAGGCGCAGGAGGGCGGGTGATCGCCCAGGACGAGGCCACATCGGTCGTTTTCGGAATGAACCGGCTGGCCATCGAATCGGGGTGCGTGGACCGCGTGGTCCCTCTCCAGGAGATCGTGCCGGCGCTTCTCGAGTGCC
>JAUCQC010000269.1 GCA_030372965.1 bacterium | reverse complement strand
GTCACGGCATCCACTGCCGCGCCGGGAAAGACGTCGGCCAGCGCCCTGAAGAACGGGGTCGAGAGAATGACATCCCCCAGAAAAGCGGTCTGGATCACCAGGATTTTTTTCATCGGTCCGCCCGCCGTGCCGGAGCCGCGGCCGGTCCGTCACCGGTCCCAACCGGCTTGTTCCCGTTCCCTTCCGGCCTGGGGAGCCGGCCGTACAGGTCAACATAGGATTCAACGGTGCGGCGGATGTCGAATGATTCGACGGTCCGCTTCGCCGCTTCGGCCAGCCTCAGTCTGAGATCCGGGTCGGAAACGAGACGGAGCAGGGCGGCCGCGAGGCCTGCCGGGTCCCGCGGCCGGACCAGAAGACCGTTGACGCCGTCCCGCACGGCCTCCGGTATGCCGCCGGTCCTGCAGGCGACGACCGGAACGCCCGCGGCCTGGGCGTCCAGGATGGAGGTGCCCAGCCCCTCCTTTTTGCTGGCCAGGACGAAAATGTCGAAAGTCTTCAGGTAGCGTCCCGCGTCCTTTTGGAACCCGGCGAAATGAAAGCGCGGTCCGAGGCCGAGATCCGCGGCCATGCGCCGCACGGATTTTTCCTCGGGCCCGTCGCCCACGGCGCAGAAAACGACGCGTGGATCCGCCGCCAGAACCTTGGCGGCCGCGGCCAGCAGATTCGGATAATCCTTGTGCCCGGCCATGGAAGCCACGGTGCCGATCAGCACGCCGCCCTCCGGCACGCCGATTTCAGCGCGCAGTGCGGCGTCCGGCCGCGCGCCGTCGAAGCGGCGGATGTCGATGCCGCTGCGGATGACCCGGAGTTTTTTTTCGTCCAGGCCGTCCGACAGGAGCACGGAACGGATGCCCTCGGAAAAGCACACGATGCGGTCCACCCGCCGGCTCCGGTATTTCATCCGGCTCCAGGGGTTGGCGCCGACATGGAAATCCACCCGCCGGACCGCGACGATCCGGAGCGACGGCCGGAACATCCGCGCCCAGAGGCAGAGGGCCAGACTGTGGCTGGTGTGCGCCTGCAGGATGTCCACGCCGCGGCCTCGGCAGAACCGCGCGATCCGGAAAGCCGAGAACGCGTCGAGCTCCCCGGCCAGGGGCAGGACGAGCCGCTCGATTCCCGCGGCCTCGCACCGCCTTTCCAGTTCAGATCCCTTCCTGCAGGCGAGCGCAGCGGGCAGGCCCCGGTCCCGCAGGCCGGTCAGCAGGGACAGCACCTGCTGCTGCCCCCCCCGCCATCCCGGGGTTTCATCCACGTGCAGGACGAACGGCGGCCGGCCGGATCCGTCCGGGCCTGCGCCCCGCCTGCCGGTCCGGGCGCCGCCGGTTCCCGGAGGGACGGTCCCGGCCGCGAGGGGATCCGACGCGCCGCTCACCGGTCGTCCATCCACTGCTTCAGGTATTTCAGGTACACGCCGAAAGCGGAATTCTTCGCGAGAACCAGGCCGGTCCAGCCGTCGAGGAAGCCGAGCTGGAAAAGATACATCTTCAGGAATTTATGATGGCCGTGGAAAAACGCGCCCAGCCGGCTGAAGGTCCGCTTCCGGCCGGGAATCTGACCGGCGCCCAGAAACGCGTACCGCGTCATCTTGGCCATGTGCGATTCCAGGGTCGGATAGGGGTGGTGGAACAGGGGCTCCTCGAGGACACCGGCGGGCCCGTTCAGCACCACGCGCTCGTGCACCGGGCGGTCATTGAAATTTCCCGCGCGCCGGTCGAACAGGCGGAGCGGCCGGTCGTTCTGCCACCCGCTGAACCGGACGGGCTCGCCCAGGTAATGCGAACGCCTGCGGACGCGGTAGCCGGAGAAACCGGAATGCGCGAGCGTCTCGCGGATGCGCGCCGCGAGCGGGGCCGACACGCGTTCGTCCGCGTCCAGGGAGAGGACCCAGTCATGCGACGCGGCCTCGACCGCGCGGCGCTTGGTGGGGCCGAACCCCATCCACGGTTCCGTGATCACGCGGCATCCGGCGCCGCGGCAGATTTCCCGCGTGCCGTCCGTGGATCCGGAATCCAGGACCAGTATCTCGTCCGCCCACGAAACGGATTCCAGGCAGGCGGGCATGTTCGCGGCCTCGTTTTTCGCCACGATCACGACGGACAGCTCAGGACGCACGGCCCGTCTCCTCCCGGTTCGAGACCGTGACTCCGCCGGGCTCCGGGCCGGACGGATGGCGCAGGTCCGATTCCACGATGGCCCGGATCCGGCGGGCCCGCTTCTCCCAGGTCCATTCCGCGGCCGTCTTCAGGACGTTCTCGCGCATCACCTGCCACCGGTCCCGCTGGGAGAAGAAGCGGTCTATGGCATCGGCCATCGAGGCCTCGTTTCCCGGCGGGAAGAACAGACCGGTTTCATCCTCGCGGACCAGCTCCCGCATGGTGGGCAGGTCAGCGGCAAGCACCGGTATGCCGTGCCCGAAATAATCGAAGAGCTTCAGCGGCGAGGTGAGAAACCGGTTGAAAAACGTGTCCCGGAGCGGCAACGCGCCGAGCGCGGCGCCGGACAGGCAATTCTCCAGAGCCGTACGATCGAGCCAGCCCGTGACGGTGACATTCAGGCCGGCCGCGATTTCCGAGGCGCGTTTTATAAAGATCCGCACTTCGGCGGCTGTCTTCCCGCCGATGATGCGCACGGGCGGCCGTGTTTCGGAACGGGCGGCTGCCCTCAGCATCAGGTCCACGCCTTTGTGGCTGTCGAGGGATCCGATGTAGATCAGTTCGCGGGGGCTGGAAGCGCCGGAGTCGACCTTCCAGAGCCCGGTCCGGGCGACGTGAACCGGCACTCCGGGAAAAGTTTTGGCGTACCATTCCTTCTGCGATTCCTGCAGGCAGATCAGGCCCGTGAGACCGGGGATGTTCTCCCGCTCCAGCCGCTCGAGCCTGCGTTTGCGGGAGGGATCCACGTCGTCCCGAACGGACAGGTCCGCGTAAAAGTCGTGGCTCTCGAAATAAACCGGGATGCCGAATTCCTCCCGCATTGATTTGAGCATGGGCAGGAACACCGGGTTTCGGGCGATCACCGCGTCGACCGCGCCGGACCGGATGAGTCCGGCCAGGCTGCGCTGCACTCTTCGGATATGCCAGAAGTGGGCGGGCAGCCAGGACGGGCCTGAAACGGCGTGCACGTCCAGATTGGAGGGGGGCCGGAACCCGAATCGGGAGCGGATGATTTCGGCCGGCTTGAGGGGTGAGTTGCGGCGGATGTAGAAATGACACCCATTGAAGGCATAGGCCAGGGCCATGGCGTTGTATGCGGCGAACGTGAAGCTCGGGGAGGGTGACGGAAATCGTCCTGTGTGGGCGTAGGCGACGGGCACGCGTCAATCCCCCTGCCGCCGGCCCGGAACAGCGGCCGCGGTTTCGTTCCGAGGCGGGCGTTTCTCCGCGATCACGGCGAGATAGGCCGCTTTCGCCGGGAACAACCGGTTCATCAGGCGGTCGAACGCGAGCGCGGCCCCTGTGACGGGCAGTCCGGCGGAAGTCAGCCACTTCACTGCGCGTTTGTTCACGATGCGTTCGGTCCGGATCACCCGGAATCCGGACTCACGGATGCGCTCCGCGAATCCAGCCTCGTCGTATCGATGGAGATGGCCGCTGCGGTGCACGGCGGCCCCGCACTCCGGACAGCGGACGGTTTTGGCGTCCAGATTCTCGCGATAGGGCACGCAGAACACGGCCCTTCCGCCCGGCTTGAGAAAATCCGACATTTTCCTGAGAGCCGACCGGTCATCCGGAATGTGCTCCAGCACTTCCTGGCAGACAAGGCCGTCCGCCGGTTCCATGGAGAAGCGGAACAGGTCGGCGTGATGAACGCGGATTTTCCATCTCGCGGCCGCGTCCGTGAAAGCGGCCAGACTGACCGGGTTCGCGTCCACCGCGGTCACGGACCACCCGCGGCGGGCCATCAGGACGGACATGTAGCCCGTGCCGCAGCCTGCGTCCACGACCGCCGCGGGCCGCCGCGGGAGCATGCGGAGCAGCCGGCGGTAACGCAAAATTTCGTTCCGGTACCGCCGCGTGCGGGTGTCGGCCGTCCACACGTCGTACAATGGGGCCGGATCCGGCTGATGCGGACAGGCCGCTTTCATCGGGCCGCCCTGTTCCGAAGGACGCGGTCAAACAGCCGCGACAGGTCCGCGGCTTGCTCCCTGCGGTCGAAGCGTTTCACGAACCGGGAGGCGCAGGGCCTGTTCAGTCGCCCGCGGCGCCAGTCGTCGAGGAGCTTCAGGACCGCGGCCTTCACGGACGCGGGGTCCCCCTGGAAGGCCACGCGGGCATTCCGGTAAGCGGACATCATCCGCGTCAGTTCCCCGGGGCCGTGAGCGACGGCGAGGATGGGATTTCCGGTGGCCATGTACTCGAACACCTTCTGGGTCAGAACCTCGGACGCGGCCGTGCCCGTCGCGAGCAGGAGCAGGGCATCGGCCCGCCGCATCACCGAGAGCACGGCGCGGTGCGGCTGGTATGTTGAAAATTCGGAGACGCGCCGCACGTTCGGCAGGTCCCGGACGGCCCTGCGGTTGCCGGTGCCGCCGATCACGCGCAGAGCGATCCGGTCCGCCCACTCGGGCCGCGTCCGCAGGATTTCCTCAAGCGCGCTCAGAAAGACCGACGGATCGCTTTTGCGCGTGAAACGGCCGCAATAGGCGATCGTCAGCCGGCTGGCGGCCGGCTTCGGCTCCGGCCCGGATTCCGGAAAGTCCTCGGGGTCGTATCCGTTCGGCAGGAAATGGAGAACAGCGGAGGCCGGCGCCGCCGCCCGGATATTTTTCAGCGCCTGCGGCGTGACCGAGACCACCGCCCGGCACCGGCTCAGCGCCTCTTTTTCCGCCTGTTTCATCCTGTCGCGAACGGACGGCGCGACGTTGGGATCCATGGCCCACTCGTCCCGCAGGTCCGCGACCCAGGGAATGCCGGTCCGATCCGCGATCTCGGACGCGATGATTTGAACCGAATGGGGCGGGGAGGACGCGAACAGAAGGTCAATCCCTTCCTCCCGGACGATCCGGACCGCGCGGCGCACGGCTGCCTTCCGCCAGGAGATGTGCCGGTCCGGAAAACGCCTGCGGCCGGCCGCCCGGCGCCAGGGGGACGGCATCCATGCCGCCCAGTCCATGACCCGGCGCACACGGACGCCTGAGGGCAGATCCGCCAGCAGGGACGCGTCCCTCACCGGGAGCGGGTGTTTCGCGGTCAGGACCACGGGCTGGTACCCGTTTTCCGGCAGATATTTGACGAATTTCAGAACGCGCTGAACCGCGGGGCCTCCTTCGGGAGGAAAGTGGTAGGCGAGTACCAGGACGCGTTTCATAGATTTCTCAGCAGGCGGTAGTTGCGGAACCCGCCGATGGGCCTCCCGCCCAGGACGCGTTTCTCGATGAACGACAGAAACCGGTATTTCAGGAGTTCGTGCTTGTGCGGCCTACGCCGGGGGTCCGGTTTCCCGTCTTTTTGAAGCTGATCCGCCCAGTCGAGCCTGGAAATCCTGTCCTTCATGACCGCGGGGTGCGTGCCGGTGAAGACCGCGAGCCGGTCCATCGGTCCGTAATCGAATGCGGCCGGGCCCTCTTCGTAGTGCGACGCCGCGCGCCTCAGGCCCCAGTGCACGGAATCGAGCGCCCGTTTCTTGTTCTGCATGAGGCGGGGCGGCCTCACCCATCCATAGTGATAGATCGTCGCGTCCACCTTGGCTACGCGGAGCGGACGGTGGCCGTCCGGCTGGCGGGGATGCTCGTAATGACTGAAACTCCGGAAGGACTGGGCGCTCTGCCACGAGTGGATGTCCGGCCGGTTCCGGATGACGCGGACCTCAAAGGGATACCAGCCGTGGCCGTCGTGGAAATGACCGTAGTCGCCCCAGAAATGGCGGTATCGGAACAGCAGGCCCTCCACCTCGGGCTTGTCCGCCAGTTCCTCGCAACGGGCCCGCACCGCGGGCAGGTCCTTTTCGTGCGCCACCTCGTCGGCCTGGAGATAGAAAAGCCAGTCTCCGGTGCAGGCATTCTTCGCGATGTCGGTCTGAACCGCGTTGATCGCGCCTTTCACGAAATACCGTTCGTCCCACACCGTTTCGATGAGGCGGACCTTGGGGTCCCCGATGGACCGGATGGTTTCGAGCGTCGTGTCGTCCGGGTCGCCTTTGCCGACCGCGACGACGAACTCGTCGACGATCGGGAGAATGGAGGCGATGGATTCCGCGACCGGATAATAGCTGTCTCTTATACACATCTGACGCTGCCGACGAGTTCCGAA
>JAUCQC010000268.1 GCA_030372965.1 bacterium | reverse complement strand
CGTACCGTTCGCGCAGAACGCGGATGTCGCGGCCGTTCAGCCAGGCCTCCTGAAGCGGCGTTTCGCCGATCTTTCCCATGACCTGGCCGGGCAGGAGATTGCAGGGCACGATGGAACCGTCGTGGAGCACGGCCATCTTGCTGAAAACGCCGCCGCAGGCGGAAAGACGTCCCCGTCCAGGCAGCTCCGTCCGTCCCTCCGCCACGGCTTTCCCGATCCGTTCCATATCCTCCGCGAACGCGAGCGGCCCGGCCGAAGCCTGGATGCGGCCGGGATACCGGGCCAGGAGCTCCCGGAGGGTTTGTACAGCTGAATCCCATTCCTCCGAACTCAGGACCACGTCCTGGCCGTAACACCGGGCCGAACCGAAACGGTCCGCGCTGTTGGTGCCGAAGGATCGGAGCCCGACGTCGTCCAGCAGAAGCCGGCTGATGGCCGGCAGATCGTGGACATTGTGCCGGTTGATGGTGACCCGGACGGTCACCGGGAATCCGGCGGCCTTGAGAAGCCGCAGTCCCCGCAGGGCCCGGTCGAAACTGGCCGGCGGCCGGCTGGCGTCGTGAACTGCGGACGTGGATCCGTCGATGGACACCTGAATCGAATCGAGCCGCAGGCGGCGTTTGCCCTCTCCGAAGGAGGCGATGACCCTTTCATCGATGAGCGTGCCGTTGGTGAGGATGCTGTAGCGCATCCGGTTCTCGATGAGGCTGTCGATGAGGGGGAACAGATCCGGCCGGGTGAAGACCTCGCCGCCGGAGAGCGTGAGACGCTGCACGCCGATGCCGCCCGCTTCCATGAAGAAATCCGTCCAGCGCCGGGCCGGCAGGTCGTCCAGGGCCGCCATTTCGTCCGCGTAAAAACAGTAGCGGCAGGCCAGGTTGCACTTTCCCGTCAGGCTGACGTCGATGTCCTCGGGCGCCGAGGGGACGGTGATGCGGCTTTTTTCAGGAGGCGGCGGGTTCGTCATGAGCAATCACGAAGTCCGGCAGAAGGGATTCGAGGAACGACTCGGCGTCCGCGGCCGCGTTTTCCGCGCCCGTGGTCTCCTGCTCGATGAACGCGGCGATCTCGTCCGGCGTGCGGGAACTGCGGATGAAGTCCCAGATCAGTCTTCCGGTTTCATTGATCAGCACGACCTCGTCCGTGTCCGGGTTGTACAGCAGACCGCCGTCCGGCTCGGGCCTCAGCGACACCACGGGGTTGACGGAATAGCGTTTCACACCTTCACCTCGAAACCAATGAGTCCGGCGTCGCGCAGGGTTTCCAGAACAGCCAGCATGTCCTTTTCAGCCTCCGGCGGGGGATCCTCAAAATGACTTCTCGCATGATCGATGATCTCCGCGACCGTGGCGTTTCCGCTGACCCCGTTCCACAAAAGCATGCCCGTCTCGTTCAGCGCGACGGCCGCCGCGCTGTCGAGGTTCACCAGAACCGTCCAGCCCTGATCCGCTTCGCGCATCGCGTGGTCGGGGTTGCGGATCGGCAGGTCATCCATTTTCAGGTCATCA
>JAUCQC010000267.1 GCA_030372965.1 bacterium | reverse complement strand
CAAAATATTTTTTTTGATTATATTTAATCAATTGTTTCAATCAAATGTTTTAATTCTTTGCTTATTCAGGAGGATAAATATGATAAAAAATTGTTTTTTAGTATTTTATGCGTATTTTTTTCTTGTGATCTCCTTTTCTGGTAAAGTCCAGGCTGAAAGCTACTACTCCGGATCCATACAGGGAATCGTTCTCGACCGGGATACACAATCCCCCTTGCCCATGGCCAATGTGATCCTCGAGAACACCGCGCTCGGCACAGTGACGGCTGGAGATGGAAGGTTCCTGATCACCGGTGTACCTGTCGGGCATTACGTTCTCAGGTTCAGTTACATCGGATACGAAACGCTCCGTCGAACGGATGTCGTCGTCAAGTCGGACCGTATCGTTTTCGAGGAGGCGCGTCTCAAGCCTTCAGCGGTGCGAATGGATGGCGTCACGGTGAGAGGCGGGTATTTCGCGGATTCAGAGGACGCTCCGGTCGGCGCGGCCGGGTTCTCCTACGAGGAGATCCGCCGCGCCCCCGGATCCGCCGGAGACGTCAGCCGCATCGTCATGAGCCTCCCGTCCGTGGCGAAGGTGAACGACCAGACCAACAAGCTCATCGTCCGCGGAGGCAGCTCCATGGAAAACGCCTATTACGTGGACGACATCGAGATTCCGAACATCAACCACTTCCCGGCCCAGGGTGCGTCGGGCGGCGCCATGGGCATTCTCAACGTCGATTTCATCCGGGACGTGACGTTCATGGCCGGCGGATTCTCCCCCGCGTACGGCGACCGGCTCTCCTCGGTGATGTCGGTCGACTTCCGCGAGGGCAACCGCGACCGCCACGAGGGGCAGGTGGACATGAACATCACGGGTTTCGGCGCTGTCGGCGAGGGGCCGCTCGGCAACGGAAAGGGATCCTGGCTGGCCTCGGCGCGCCGCAGTTATTTCGACCTGATCGCGAAAGTCGTGGACATCGGGAGCACGGCGCCGCCGAACTGGGGCGACATTCAGGCAAAGGCGGTGTGGGATCTCTCCCCCAGGCACCGTCTCTCATTCATCGGCATCACGGCCGACGACCACAACGCGCCGGACCGGGACGCGGCCATAGCCGGCGACATGCTGTATTACGGAAGCCAGGACACCCGCGAAAGCTCCGCGGGCATCGGATGGCGCGGCCTCTGGGGCTCGCTCGGTTTCTCGAACGTGACATTGGGATGGAACTCGACCCGGTACCGGGAGAAATGGGACGAAACCGGATCCGGCATTCCGGTCCTCCGGAACCGATCCATCGAGGAATCCATCCGGCTACGCGGGAGGAACCGCCTGATCCTGGGGCCGTCGCTCTCCGTCGAGTTCGGAGCCGAAGCGGGCCGGTTCTCCAACCGTTACCGGACGGGTTACGGGGCTTTGACGGACGCGCTCGGCGGGGTTTCGGACTCTTCGTTCGTGGACGGGACATTCACAGGCTGGAAACTCGGGGCATTCGCCACGGTGGAGATGAAGCCTCACCCCCTGCTGACCCTGAACGCGGGCGGACGATGGGACCGCTTCACCTTCAACGAAAATTCGGCGTTTTCCCCGCGCCTCTCAGCGGCCTGGCGCGTCACGGACCGGACCACCCTCTCCTCCGCCGCGGGCCTGTACCGGCAGACCCTGCCGATGGTGCTCATGAGCCAGAACGCGGAGAATCGGAAATTGAAAGATCCTTCGGCGCTGAATTACAGCCTTGGCGTCAGCCGTATGGTCGGTGAAAGCGCGAGGCTGAGCGTGGAGATCTATCGGAAGGAATACAGGAATTTCCCGATGGACCCGGCGCAGCCGGCCCTGTTTCTTCTGGACGAGCAGGAATACCGATACACCTATTTCACCTCGCACGGACCCCTGGCCGGTGGCGGAAAAGCGCTTTCACAGGGTCTGGAAATACTGCTTCAGAAAAAAATGGCCCGGAATTTCTACGGCCTGATCGGAGCGTCCTGGTTCCGCACCCGGTACAGGGACGGTCTCGGTGTCTGGAGGGACCGCGTACTGGACGTCCGGTACCTGCTGTCCGCGGAGGGCGGATACAAACCGGACCGGAACTGGGAGATCAGCGGCCGCTGGATCGTGGAAGGGGGAGCGCCTTACACGCCTTTCGACGCGGACGCGTCCGCCGCGTTGAATCGGGGCGTGATGGACGGAAAACGGATCAACGCGTCCAGGCTGCCGGCCTATCATTCTCTGAACCTGCGCCTGGACCGGCGATTCAATTTCAGGACATCGAACCTGATCGCCTATCTGTGCGTCTGGAACGCCTATAATCACAAGAACGTCCAGACGGTTTTCTGGAATCCGGTGACGAACGGTCCGGACAAGGTGTATCAATGG
>JAUCQC010000266.1 GCA_030372965.1 bacterium | reverse complement strand
ATCGCGGGCGGCCACTGGCTCTCGAGCCGCATCACCCCGCCCCCAGACAGAAGGACCGCGGCGCAGAGACGCCGGACCGCGGCCGGCCGCCCGCCCGCGGGAGGGATGGTTTTCATCGCGTCAACCGTCGATTTTGAACAGCGTGGAGGCCTTGTCCCTGGAGGTCAGAATGCCCTTGATCATGGCCGAACTGAATCCCTCGTGTTCCATCTGATTGAGGCCGGAGATGGTGCATCCCCGCGGCGTGGTCACCCGGTCGATCTCCGATTCCGGGTGGTCCTGGGACTGCAGGAGCAGCGTGGCCGCGCCCCGCGCGGTCTGTGCCGCGATTCGGAGCGCGTCCTGGGAGTGGAATCCGACTTCGATGCCGCCCTGGGAGGCCGCCCGGATCGCCCGCAGGAAGAACGCGATGCCGCACGCGCCGATGACGGTGGCCGCGATCATCTGCTCCTCGTCGATCTCGAGCACCGGCCCCACGGCCTCGAAGACCCGGGACACGGCCGCCGCGGTTTCGGGCCGCGGCCGGTTCTTTCCATAGGCGACGCAGGTGATCGATTCTCCGATGGCCGCCGCGATGTTGGGCATGGCCCGGAGCACGGGCGTTTTTCCGCCCGTCAGTTTCGCGATGTCCTGCAGGCCGACGCCTGACACGACCGAAGCCAGCACGTGCCTGGCCGGCTTGAGCCCGGGACGGACCTCCTGAAGGAGGGACTTGATCTGCCGCGGCTCCACCGCCACGATGATGAAATCCGAATTCGCGACGGCGCGGACATTGTCGGACCCGACGTCGAATCCCTCCTTGCGCAGGCCGTCGAGCGGCCGGGGGTTCCGGCGGGTGAGCGCGATCTGCCCGGGAAGGAAACGGCCGGATCGGACCAGCCCCCTGGCGAGCGCGGTTCCGATGTTTCCGGCGCCGAGCACGGCGATCCTGAAGGATTTGGTACCGGATGCGGGCATGACGGGTTCCCCCTTGGGCGTTTTCGACCGGCCGGATCTCAACGGGTGATCCGGAGGATTTTGTAGGCGAGCATTCCGGCCGGCACCTGAATCTCGACCACCTCGTTCTCGGGTTTACCCAGCAGGGCCTTGCCGACCGGCGAGGTGACGGAGATCTTGCCTTCCAGAAAATCGGCCTCCGCCTCGGACACCAGCGTGTACTCGATTTCCTGCTTGTCCTTGAGGTCGAGCAGCCGGACCGTGGCCCCGATGTACGCCTTGTCGTCGGCGATGTCCTGGCCGTCGAGAATCGACGCGGAGGAAAGCTGCGAGACGAGCTCCGAAATCTTGGCCTCGTTGAGCGCCTGCTCCTGCTTGGCGGTCTCGTATTCGGCGTTCTCGCTCAGATCCCCGAAACCGCGGGCCGTTTCCAGCTGTTTCGCGATCTCCTTGCGCCGCACGTTGACGAGGTAATGGAGCTTTTCCCGCAGTTTTTCGTATCCCTCGCGGGTGATGTGCATGATCGCCAATGAAAACCTCCTGGTCAATCAGATGAAAGCTTGTCCTGAGCCTGCCTGCCCTGAGTCCCTCGGCTTCGCTCGGGATAAACTCCGTCGAAGGGCCGAAGAGGCCGGCCCTGAGTCCCTCTGCTTCGGCCGGGATGAACCGATCCGGGGGCGTATGGACCCGCCCCGGCCGGCGGCGGACTGGAACGGATCAGGTTTTCCCGAACTCCATCAGGGTGTCCCTGTAAGCGTCCGGGGTTCCGATGTCGAAACGCCTGCCCCGCACAACCACGCCGGTGAATCCCTCCTCGCGCCTCAGGCGCTCCAGGCAGGTGGTGAGCTGGAACTCCCCGCGCTCCCGCAGGTTGTGCCGGATGTTCTCCTCCAGAAACTCGAAAATCCGGGGTGTCAGCACGTACTGGCCGAACACCGTGAGATAGTGTCCGTCCGCGACTCCCTCCACGCGAAGGTGCTCCCGCGCGTACCCCGTCTCTGGTTTTTCCGCGAACTCGCCGATGGACAGCGTGTCCCCGGATTTTTCCCAGACCCCGGACACGCACCCGAACCGCCGGATCTCCGCCTCCGGAACGGCCTTGAGCCCGACCGTGCTCCGGTTCGCCTTCTCGAAAACGTCGAGCACCTGGCGGGCGCACGACGCTTCCGTGTCCGACGCGTAGATGTGGTCCCCGAGCATCAGCAGAAAGGGCTCGTCCCCCACGAATTCGCGCGCCGCGTACACGGCGTGGCCGAATCCGTCCTGGGTTTCCTGAACCGCGAAACGAATGCGGTTGCCGAGCTCGAGCAGGGCGTCGTTGACGGCCCTGTCCTCTTTCGACAGCTTGTTCAGGTTCTCGATGGTCGGCGGCTGGCAGAAGAACTCCTCGAAAAACTCCCGGTCCCCCTTCTGGACCACGAGGCAGACCTCCTCGATGCCCGCGTTCACCGCCTCTTCGACGATGAGCTGAATCACGGGCTTGGCGCGTCCGGTCCGGTCCACGACCGGGAACAGCTCCTTCTTCAGCGCCTTGGACGCGGGGAACAGCCTCGTTCCGAAACCGGCCGCCGGAATCACCGCCTTCCGGACCCGGTGCGCCGAACGCAGGACCAGCTTCAGGCCGGGCATGGACAGCTTGTCCCGCAGGATCTCCACGACCCGGTTCTGGGACGCCTCGTCCCGGCAGGTGAACTGGGCGGTTCCGTCCCCCTGCGACCCGACGCCCTTTCCGCCGTACACGTGGGGCGCGAGGTCGGGGTGGCTCAGCACGGCGTGCAGAACCGGGGCGGTGAGCTGGGACGGGCAGGCCGGCTGAAGGGCGCGGTCGAACTCGGCCTGGGCCTCAACCATCAGGGCTCCGATCGCGGCCGCGTCCCCCCTCTGGATCGCTTCCTTGGCCTCGGTCACGATGCGGCGGTTCACGGGTCCCAGGTACCTCTGGACGCCCCGCTGGAGGTCGTTGTCCGCGAACGGGTAGGCGTGGTTCAGCTGGTTCAGGATCTCCCGCGTGTCCTTGCCCGCCCGCAGGTCCACGATGACGAAAAACAGGTCCTTCGGAACGCTCAGCTCTTCCACGTCGATGCGGTCGCCGTCGAAAGTCATCAGCACGGGCCGGTTGCCGAAGGCGCAGCCCTGGTCCATGCGGCCGCACCGGGAAGGCGTGGTGATCTCGCCGAGATAGGCGAACTCCATCTCCCCGCGGACGGTCATCTTGAGGTCATAGATGCGGTTGAACGCCCGGGCCACCAGCACGCAGATGGCCGCGCTGGACGACAGCCCTTTCTTCACCGGAAGGTCGGTGAGCGTGTTGTCGATCTCCAGGCCCCGCACCCGGTAGTGGGTCAGGATCTGGTAGGCCACGCCCGCCGCGTAGCTGAAAAAACCGCCCTTCTGGGCCTCGGCGAGCAGGGCGTCCTTCTCCATGGGGAGCTCAAACGGCCCGATCCGCTCCCCGTCGTTCAGGGTCGCGGACACGATGAGCCGGTTCGGATGGGGCTTGGCTTCGGCGTGTATGCCCTGGTTGGTGCCCGTGATGATGGTGAAGCCCTTTTCCAGGTCGGCGTTGATGCGCCGGTAGCTTCCGGCCCAGTCGCTGTGCTCGCCGAACAGGCAGATGCGTCCGGGGACGAATATTTTCATGCCGGGTTTTTCCTGTCGTTTGGTAAAAACGAACTCCAAACCGCCGGGGCGGTTTGGAGTGGCTGGATTCCGGACAACGGAAGACAAGGTCCCGTTCAAGCGCCTTCGATCGGGCTCCTGAACGGGACCTTGCTCGGGAATAGTATACGCATTCGAAAAACAAAAAACAAGCTTTTATTTTCCGGGAAAGGACGCGTGCAGCCCGGACAGGAACATCTCCACGGCCACGGTGACCAGTATCATGCCCATCAGGCGCTCGATGGCCGTGAGCCCGCGTTCGCCGAAAAACCGGCTGAGCCGGGCCGAAAAAAGGAGGGCCACCATGGACACGAACCAGGCGATGACCAGGGCCGCGAACCAGGCGGGCCACCGCGAGGGCTCCCGGGCCATGAGCAGGATCACCGTGGACATGGCCGAGGGCCCCGCGATCAGGGGAATGGCCAGGGGCACGATGAACGGCTCGCCCGTTGTCTTGTCCCCGAACAGGTTCTCCGATCCGGCGAACACCATCTTGATCGCGATCATGAACAGAATGATGCCCCCGGCGATGGAGAGCGAGGACTGCGAAATGTTCAGGATCGTGAGAATGTAGCGCCCCGTGAAGAGAAAGAACACCAGGATGACGAGCCCGATGCACGATTCACGGACGATGATGTGCCTGTGCCGGACGTGCGGCACGTTTTTCAGCGCGCACAGGAACAGCGGAATGTTGCCGATGGGGTCCAGCACCAGGAGGAGCAGGACGACGGCGGAGATGATGGACATGGCGGACTTCCCTTCAAGGAGCCTGTTTCCCCGATAACTCCGGCTCAGCCTTTACTCAACAGAAAACCGGTATTCGGTCACGGTCCGGTATTCCTCGCCCGGCCTGAGCTTGGTGGACGGGAATTCCGGCCGGTTCGGCGAATCCGGAAAATGCTGGGGTTCCAGGCAGAACCCGGTTCTCAGTCCGTAGGGCTTGCCGCTTTTGCCGGTCAGGGACCCGTCCAGGAAGTTGCCGGAGTAGAACTGGATGCCGGGCTCCGTGGTCCACACTTCCATGACCCGGCCCGATCCCGGTTCGGTCATCCGCACCGCCCGCGACAGGGCGCCGCCGCCCGCGTTCAGGACGAAGTTGTGGTCGTACCCGCGGCCGAGCCTGAGCTGTTCGTCCGCGTCGCCGATGCGAAGGCCCACGGGAACGGGTTTCGTGAAATCCAGCGGCGTTCCCTTGACCGGCCGGAGCTCGCCGGTGGGTATGAGATTGGCGTTCACCGGCGTGAAACGGTCCGCGTCGATCTGAAGCAGGTGCCCCAGAATGTCGCCTTTCCCCTCGCCCGCCAGATTGAAATACGAATGGTGCGTCAGGTTCACGACCGTGGTCCTGTCCGTGACGGCCCGGTAATCGATGCGGAGAATCTGCTCGTCCGTCCACCGGTATTCCACGGTCACCTTCAGGTTGCCGGGGAACTGCTCCTCGCCGTCCGGGCTGACTCGCGAAAAGACGACCCCGTCGCCGGAAGCGGACGGCTCGGCCTTCCAGGGCATCAGATGAAAACCCATTTTGCCGCCGTGCAGGCTGTTCGGCCCGTCATTGGGGGTCAGGCGGATTTCCCGGCCGTCCAGCTTGAAGGCCGCGCCCGCGATGCGGTTGCCGTACCGGCCGATGGTCCCGCCGATGAAACAGCCGTTGGTCGCGTATCCGTCGGGCGTGCGGAATCCCAGCGTGACGTCGTCCTTCCGGCCCTCGCGGTCCGGCGCGGTCAGGGAGACCAGCGACGCCCCGAAATCGGTGAGAACGGCCGTGCACCCGTTCCGGTTGGTGAGCTCGAAAAGCTCCGTTTCCATGCCGCCGGACGTCCGGCCGAAAGGCTTGCGTTGCATGAGTGTGGTTCCTCCGTCAAGAGTGGGAATGGTTCGTTCCGGCCGCGCCGAGCGATTCTTCCACGGCCCGGAGCAGCGCGTTGAGGTCATAGGGTTTCTGGAGAAAGCGGAATTCCCTCTCCAGGATGATCGGCCACTGCGATTTCTGGTCCGTGTACCCGGAGCAGAGGAGGATCCGCGTGCCCGGGTACTGCCGCAGGATGTCGTCGGCCAGGTCGATGCCGGTCCGGTCCGAGAGCACGACATCGGTGAACACCAGGTCGAAAGCGCCGTTCTCCCGGCGGACCTGGTCCCACGCGGACTGGACGCTGTCGGCCACGGTCACGCGGTAGCCGCATTTCAGCAGGGCCTTGGCCGCGGATTCGCGGACCTTGTCCTCGTCCTCCACGAGCAGGATTCTCTGCCCGCGGCCCGGACGCTCCGGGGTCCGGACGCGGGATTCCGACGCCGATTCCGCGGGCACGGCCGCCGCGGGCAGGTACACGGTGAACACCGAGCCCCGGCCGGGCTCGCTGGAAATGTGGACCGCGCCCTCGTGCTGTCTCACGATTCCGTACACCACCGACAGCCCCAGTCCGGTCCCCTGCCCCGCGGGTTTCGTGGTGAAGAAGGGCTCGAAGATGCGCTCGATCACGTCCGGCGTCATCCCGGTCCCCGTGTCCGCCACGGACAGCACCGCGTACGACCCGGCCTTCACGTCGGGCAGATCGCGGCACTCCCGCTCGCTGAGCACCGCGTTGGCCGTGCGGATCGTGACCGTTCCGCCGCTGGGCATCGCGTCCCGCGCGTTCAGCACGAAGTTCATGATCACCTGCTCCATGTTGGACGCGTCCGCCCGCACCGGAAAGAGGTCCGGATCGAGCTCGGTGCGGATCTCGATGTCCTCGCCGATCAGCCGGTGGAGCATCCGGAGCAGGTTCTCGATGATCGGGTTGACCGCCAGCGTCCGGAACTCCATCGGGTGCTTCCGGCTGAACAGGAGCAGCTGCCGGATCAGGCCGGTGGCCCGGAGCGCCGAATTCCGGATTTCCTTGAGTTCGCCGGCGAGTTCGTTCGACTCGTCGGTCTTCATCAGGGCGAGATCGGCGCTGATCTGGATCGCCGTCATGAGGTTGTTGAAATCGTGCGCCACGCCGCCGACCACCGCGCCGATGGCCTCCATTTTCTGAGACTGGAACAGCTGCTGCTGAATCTTGTCCTTCTCGTCCTCCGCGAGCTTGCGGCCGGTGACGTCCCGGAGACTGCAGAGGACGATGTCCCGGCCCTCGAAACGGGTGCGGCTGCATTCCAGCTCCGCGACCGGACTGCGGCCGGCGGCGGATGAAACCGCACCCTCGTAGCGCGCGAAACCTTCCTGTCCCAACCGATCGAGGAACAGGGCGTACACCGCGGGAAAGGGGATGAATCCCGCCTCCGCCAGGGTGCGGCCGATCACCGACCCGGCCGGCGCGCCGATGAATTCCATGGTGAAGGGGTTGGCATCCGTGATGCGGCCGGATCCGGAATCGAGCAGGAGAATGCCCTCGCGCGCCGATTCGAACAGCCACTGGAACCGCTTTTCCGATTCCCGAAGCGCGGTCTCCGTGTTCCGGCGCGCCCCGGACGCGGACCTGCGCCGCAGGGCGCTCCGGACGGCGCATGCCAGACGGCCGGGTTCGCCTTTCAGGACGAAATCGTCGGCTCCGGCCCCGATGCAATCCAGCGCCTCCGGTTCCCTGCCCGGCGAAGCCAAAATGATGAACGGAATGTCCGGATGGTACTGCTGGAGCATTCGGACGGCTTCCAGGCATCCGGGCGAAGCCAGGGCGTCGTCGTGCAGAATCAGATCGGGCTTTGCGGAAAGCATCTCGCGCAGATATGCGTCCCGGTCCCCGGCCCTGTGGACGCGGCAGGACAGGCCTGCGGCCTCCAGTTCCTTCTCCGCGGCTGAAGCCGCATCAACGGCTGAAGTTGAAGCCGCGTCGGCGGCCGCGTTTCCACCCCCGGCCGGGTCGCCGGGAGCGGCCGCGGCCAGCGCGAGCACATGGATGGTCTCCGCGGATCCGGTCATCGCCCGAACCTCCACCGGGGCAGGAACCGGAACCACCGGCGTCCGGCCGGAACAGTCAGGGCCCTGAGCTCGGCCAGCTTCTCCTCGGCCGCGGCCTCTCCCCTGCGGATGATGTCGTCCAGCAGTTCGAAGCTGGCCCAGTGGATATTTCCCATTTTCGGCCGTATCACCACGTCCGCGTCGGACAGATGGGCTTCATTGAGGCGGAAGTTCGTGATTTCATCGGCCCGGAACATGACCTCCAGTCCGTTCTTGAACGAGGGCGGCCGAACCAGCTCGCGCGTCACGTCCACGGCCACGACCTTGTCCGCGCCGAGCCTGCGCGCCTCGCCCACCGGCACCATCTGAACGACCGCGCCGTCCACCAGCAAACGGCCGTCCTGCTCCATGGGCGGGAAGGTGCCCGGAATGCCCGCGCTCGCGGACACGGATTTGCGCAGGGAACCCCGGCGCAGGGGCACGTCCTCGCCCTTCCAAAGGTCCGTGGCCACGGCCGCGAAGGGGATGGCCAGGTCGCGGATGTCCTCCTCGTCCAGGAGCGACCGCAGGGCGCCGTCGAGAATGCCGCGCTCCAGCAGGCCCGGCTCCGAGAACGCCTTCTTGACCATGTAGGTCTGTTTCATGAAGGCGTACATCCGGTCCAGGAGCCCCGTGTTGGCGTCGTCCCTGTTCTTGACGCCGGCCATTCGCCGCGAGAGATCCCGGTACCGGTCACTGCTGAAATAATTGCGGACGCGGTCCTCAACGGCCCGGGCCGACCGGAGCTGGGCGTACATCGCGCCCATGATGGAACCCATGCTGGTTCCGGCGATGCAGGCCACCGGAATTTTTTCGCGCTCCAGCACCCTCAGGACGCCGATGTGGGCGAGTCCGCGCGCGCCTCCGCCGCCGAGCGCCAGTCCGATGCGGGCCGCTTCTTTTTGTCCCATTCAGGATTCTCCGCCCACCGCTTGGAATCCGGTCCGTGTCGCGGCCCGCGGGCTCACCCCAGCAGCCACCCGAGCACGATCCGCACCGCCGGACGCAGAACGCGTTCATTGAGTCCGAAAAACATCAGGAGGATGATCAGGCCGAGCCCGAACCGCTCCAGCCGAAGAAAGGCCGCGGCCGTGCGCGGCGGGAGAAGCCCGACCAGGAGCCTGGAGCCGTCCAGGGGCGGTATGGGAATCAGGTTGAAAAGCGCCAGCACGGTGTTGACGACCGCGGCGACGAGCAGAAGCCGCGTCACCGGGTGGTCTAGCCCCGCCCAGGGCAGCAGCAGGCGGAACAGGGACGCGGAGAGGCCGGCGACCGCGAGATTGGAGAGCGGACCCGCGGCGCCGACGATCGCGAGGTCCCGCTTGGGTCTGCGGAAACGCCAGGGATTGATCGGCACGGGTCTGGCCCATCCGAACAGGACGGGCGAATGCGTGACCGCGAGAAGCGCGGGCAGAATCACGGTGCCCATCGGATCGATGTGCGGGATCGGATTGAAGGTCAGCCGGCCCGCTTCCCGGGCCGTGCCGTCGCCGCACCGGGCGGCCGCGGCGCCGTGCGCCACCTCGTGCAGGATCACCGAAAACAGGAGAACCCCGATCTGCGTCAGAATGTCGGCCAGTTTCAGAATCAAACGCGTCACCGTTTCAGTTTGTGCAGGCATTCGCCCCGGACGTCGTGGGCGGCTTCGCACACCGCCTCGGCAAGGGTCGGGTGCGAATGCAGGGTCCCGGCCACGTCCCCGGCGGTGAGTCCGAGCCGCACCGCGAGCGCGATCTCCGCGATCAGTTCGGAAGCGTGCGGGCCCACGACCTGGCCGCCGAGAATGCGCTCCGTGGCCTTCTCCGCGACGAGCGCGACGAATCCCTCGGTTTCCCCCGCGGCCGCGGCCTTGCCCAGCGCGGCCATGAGGAAGCGGCCGGTCTTCGTTTCGATTCCCCGGTCCTCGGCCTCTTTGGCCGTCAGGCCGACGGACGCGACTTCGGGGTCGCTGAAAACCGTGACCGGCACGGCGCCGTCTTGCGGCGGAACCGGCCGTCCCATCGCGTGTTCCGCGGCGCGCGCGCCCTCCGCGGCTGCGGTGTAGGCGAGCAGCCATTTGCCTGCCACGTCGCCCGCCGCGTACAGTCTGTCTCTTATACACATCTCCGAGCCCACGAGACAGCGCTGTGTATGTGGTATGGCGTCTT
>JAUCQC010000265.1 GCA_030372965.1 bacterium | reverse complement strand
ATGTGTATAAGAGACAGTCTCATACCCGCTGTCCGCGGACACCGGGTACCGGTCGTAGTTCTTCCTGAAAACCTCGAGCGTCAGGCGCGTGCTCGGCGCAAGCAGAACGTTCATGCCCGCGATGAAGTGGTCGCACTGGATGTCCTTCAGGCTCTTCCGGTTCGAGGGGTCGCCGGTGATGAAGATGAACTCAGGATTCTGAAAATAGCGGCCCGCGCCCCCGTGAAACTCGATTCTTTCGCTCGCGTCGTACGACGCGTTGACCCGCGGGCTGTAGCTCGTTTCGCCGAGCAGGCTGAAGTGATCCGCGCGGCCGCCGAGGTTGCAGGTCAGCCGGCTCAAGGGTCTGGTCTTGAGATTGACATAGGCCCCTGATTTCGGCGTCGCCTCCTGTCGGATGGCGATTCCGAGCGAAAGCGGCTTCTGCCCGAAAGCGTCCGGCCGGTCCGGGTGCAGGGGAACGTATTCGATGTCGTGGTCGAACCGGTTCAATTTGACGTAGCCGCCGAACGAGAGCGAGCCCTTTTCGTTGATTTGCCAGTCCGCGTCCAGCCTGGCGATGGAGATGTTTTCAGTCGACGTATTGTCATAGACCCCGGTTTCATGCAGTTTGGAACGGTTGATCAATTTGCCGTCCGCGTTCTCGGCCGCGATTCCCACGCCGTTGACGTCCGTGTAGAACCGGTTGTAGGAATGGGACAACGTGGCCTGCGTGTAAAAATGATCCGCCCAGAACGACCGCCAGTTCACGCCCGCGGTGAGCTGGCGCGACCTGAAATCAACTTTCTGGTAGTCCGCCGTGTCGGGCCGGCCGACGGCAAAATCGTTCTTTTCAACCTCGTACCCGATGTGGATGCGGTCGTCGCCTCCTAGCCATTGAAAGGACACCCGGTTCCTGGTGTCCAGGTCATACACGATCTTTCCCTGGGTGTTGGAATAGATCGGCGTTCCCCCGTAATTCAGCACATGCGTCATAAAATCGAGAAAACTCCGGTGTACCCCGAGGAGAAACGACCCCTTCCCCTTTCCCAGCGGGCCTTCCAGGTAACCTCCCGCGCCCCCGAAACTCAGGTCCGCCTTGCCGTTGTAAGCGAAGCGGTTGCCTTCGCGAAGCCGTATGTCCATGGCGCCCGACACCCTTCCGCCGTATTCGGATGTGAAACCGCCGGACATGAAGGTCATGTTTTCCACGAATTCCGTGTTGATCATGCTGATCGGGCCGCCCGTGGCGCCCTGGGTGCCGAAGTGATTGGGATTGGGAATCTCGATCCGGTCCATCAGAAAGAGCACTTCGGTCGGGCTTCCCCCGCGTATCACCAGGTCGTTCCTGTCGTCCGAGGTCGGGTTCACGCCCGGCAGGTTCTGGAGCATGCGGCTGACGTCCTCGCGCGCTCCCGGCGCCCTGCGGATCTCCTCGTAATTCAGCGAATGGACGCTGACCGGCTCGGCCGCGGATGACTTGAAATACCCGGCGGACACGTTGACCGCCTGGCCCTGCACAGCCTTGGCGGTCATGTCCGCGTTCACAAAAGCCGTCCGGTTGGACTTGACGAATACGTCCGTCACGGTCCGCT
>JAUCQC010000264.1 GCA_030372965.1 bacterium | reverse complement strand
CACCGTTCGGAACTCGTCGGCAGCGTCAGATGTGAATAAGAGACAGCTTTCGCTAATCCCCCCGGATCAGAGCCTCCTTGCCGGCCCGGGTCATTTTCTTGATCTCCCATTCCCGCTTTTGCGCCTCGGACATGCTCTCGAACGGTTCCGAATAGACCAGCCGCACCGGCAGGCGGCCCGCCGTGTACCGGGCGCCGCGGCCGGACGCGTGCCTGCCCAGTCTCCGGTTCAGATCCTTCGCGGATCCGGTGTAATACGTGCCGTCTCCGCATTCCAGAATATAGACGTGGGGCATCAGGTTCTCTCCGGGTGTCCGGGTTCTGCATCCCAATATAAAACATCCGGTGAAGAACACCAAATCCGGTCTCCGCGATCATGCCGGGCTGATTCCGAGGGTCCGGGACGGGACGGATGGACAGGGCCTGGGCCGCGGGAAAAACCAGTTGATTTAAATTGCGGAATTTGTTAATTTTATAAAATGTCAGGGAAACGAAAGGCGCGTCCGGGCATGCTCTCTCCGGATCTCCACATCCACACGTTTCATTGCGGGCACGCCACCGGCACCATGGAAGAGACCGTGCTCAGCGCCGTGGCCGTTGGGCTTCCCGAGATCGGATTCTCGGATCATTTTCCCTATCCGGCGGGCTTCTCCGCGCCCGCGCCCGACTGCGTGATTCCCTCGCTCGAGGAATTCCGCGTCTACGCCGCCGAAGTGCGGCGCCTGCGGGAGGCTTATGCCGGCCGAATCGTCATCCGGTTCGCGGCTGAAGTGGATTACCTGGAGGGGTGGGGGGAGCGCCAGGCCGCCATTCTGGAACCCTTCGAGTTCGATTATACGATCGGATCCATCCACATCGTGAAACAGGCGGCCGTCGACTACCGCGAGGACGTCCTGCTTTCCGCCGCGGATGAATGGGGCGGCGTGGAGGCGGCCTGGGACCTGTACTGGGACGCGATGGAGGCGATGATCCGAGGGGGCGGGTTCCACATCGTCGGTCATTTCGACCTGCTGAAGAAATACCCCGGCGGCGTGTCCGTCCGGAATCACGAGGAACGGGTCCGCTCCCTGTTCGCGGCCATGAAATCCTCCGGCCTGGTTCTCGAACTGAACACCGGCGGCGTGGACCGGGCCAGCGACCGCGCGCCGTATCCGTCCGTCCGGCTGCTACGGCTGGCCGCGGAATGCGGCGTGGAGGTCACGCTGGGCAGCGACGCGCACGCGCCCGGCGACGTGGGCCGCCATTTCGCGGACGCGGCCAGGCTGCTGCGGTCCCTGGGCTGGACGCATACCGTCGGTTTTGAGAACGGGGAGAAACAGTATCATCCGATTCCCGGATAAGGAGGCCTGATGCGGTTCAACCACGGCATTTGGAACAGGGCGGCCCTGCCCGCCGCACTGGCGTTCGCGGGCTTCGTCTTCGCGGGCTTCGTCTTCGCGGTGTCCGCTTTCGCGGTGTCCGCTTTCGCGGACATCTACTCGTGGACCGACAAGAACGGCGTCAAGCATTTTTCCAGCGACCCGCCGCCCAGGGGCGAGCCGGTGACGGATCTCCGTGTGATGAAGACGACCCCCGAGCCCGAGGAACCGGAGACCGCGGACACCGGAAAACCCGCCGCGGACACGACTTCAGCCGAAGCGCCGAAAAACGCGCCCAAGGTGGACATCTACGTCGACGCGAAGTCCGAACTCTGCAAGGCGGCGCTGGCCTTTTTCGAGCGCAACAAGATCGCCTGCACGAAGCACGACATCGACGCGGACCCGCAGGCCCTTCAGCGGTACCGGTCGCTGGAAGGCCGGGGCGTTCCGATCGTCTTCATCGGCGACAACCGGATGGACGGATGGGACGAGGAAACGGCCAAAGAGTACCTTGGGATCAAGTAGGATGGGGAAGGTCCGGCTGTCGCGGAAATTCCGCAAAGCCGTCCGCGCGGGTCTGCTGACCTGCGGGGGGCTCTGCCTGGCCTTCGTCCTGGCCTGCGCCGCGCTGTGGGCGACGGGTCCGGACGTCCGCATTCTGCGCACACGCAATCCGGGGACCACCGCCATGATGCGCCACCGGCAGAATCAGGCGCTGCGGAAAACCGGACGGAAACCCGCCGTGCGGCAGGTCTGGGTGAAGCTGGGGGGGATTTCGCCGAAGCTCATCCAGGCCGTTCTGATCGCCGAGGACGACAAGTTCTACGGGCACGGCGGGTTCGACTTCGAGGGGATGAAGGACGCTTTCGAAAAGAACATCGAGAGCGGCCGCATCGTGGGCGGCGGATCGACCATCACCCAGCAGCTCGCGAAGAATCTCTATCTGAAGCCGGACCGGAATCCGCTCCGCAAGCTCCGCGAGGCGGTGATCGCCTTCGAGCTGGACCGGCAGCTTCAAAAGAGGCGCATCCTGGAGCTGTATCTCAACGTGATCGAGTGGGGGCCGGGCGTGTACGGAGCGGAGGCCGCGGCGAGGCACTATTACGGCAAGCCCGCGTCCGATCTGACCGCCGAAGAGGCCGTGCGGCTGGCGTCCATCCTGCCGAATCCCGTCCGCTTCCAGCCCGAGAACGACCAGAGCCGCAGGATGCGGAAGAAAAGGCGGATCGTCTCTGAAATCCTGGTCAAGCGGGGCCTGATGACGCGGGCGGAACGGGACGCGCTGGAGGCGGATCTCGCGGATCCCGGCCGGGTCCGCTCCGGCCTGGATGC
>JAUCQC010000263.1 GCA_030372965.1 bacterium | reverse complement strand
CGTGGGCTCGGAGATGTGTATAAGAGACAGATATTAATAGCAGGAAAATGAGACAGCGCCGGATGTTCATCGCGAAAAAATTCCGGCAATGGACAGAAAAAACGGGAACCGGACACGGGATGTCACTCGAGAACGCGAAAAGAAGAAATTGCTTGACGATGAATTTAAAAAATGTTATATTTAAGTGTGCACTTAATCATCCCGACAGGCGGACGGACCTTGATTTGGATTCACGTTTAAAATTATGCGACACGAACCCTCCGGCCTGTTGAAGGCACTGTCGGTTGAAACGCGAGTCAAAATCATAGAACTCTTAAAGTCAAAAGGACCCCTCGGGGTCAATCATCTTGCCCAACGCATCGGCGTCACACCCGCCGCCATCTCCCAGCATCTCAAAATTTTGAAAATGGCAGGACTTGTCCGGAATGAACGGAAGGGCACGGCCGTTCCCTATTCTCTGGACGAGCCCGCGCTTCAGAATTTCCGCGCGCTGCTCGACCGGCTTTGCTCCTTCGACGGCCGCAAAGCCCCGCGCGGACGCCGGCTTCCGGGAAAACCCCGGCAGCTCGCGTCGCTCAGGCAGTACGAGCGGAAGCTTCAAAGCGAGATCAAGACGGTGCGCAGGCAGATACGCAGCATCCGGACGCAAAAGGGGAAAACCTGACGCAAAGGGAAATATTGCGGCATCGAACGCAATAGACCTGACGCTCCGGCCCGGGATCGAACAACCCGGATCCGGAGTCGGGGACCATCAACCCAATAAAGGAGGTGACAAGAATGGCCACCAAGAAGGCGAAGAAACCCGCGAAGAAAGTCGCGAAGAAAGTCGTGAAGAAGAAGAAGTAAATCAGAGCTGACGGATCGAAAAACAAGGAGCGGGGCAACCCGCTCCTTGTTTTTTTGTCTCCGAACCGGGGAGGGGAGGGGGTTGGCACGTTCAAACGTTTGAACGTTCGAACGTTCTCCCCGCTCCACTCCAGGGATACGGCAAAACCTCCTTGACAAATCCTGCCGATCTTTGTATACTGGTTCGATTTCGGAAAGGACGATCGCAGTGACTTTCGAAGCCGATTCCCGAACCGGACAACCCCATCGCCGCCTGAATCCCCTGACGGGCGATTGGGTGCTGGTCTCTCCGCAACGGACGCTCCGGCCCTGGCAGGGCAGTCGCGAAAGCCCGGTGGCCGGGGAACGGCCCGCGTACGATCCGTCCTGCACCCTGTGCCCGGCGAACCGTCGGGCGGGCGGAGCCGTCAATCCCGATTACCGGGAATCCTTCGTGTTCACCAACGACTTTCCCGCCCTTCTCCCGGACACGGAATCATCCGCCGCGGACGGCCATCCCCTGTTCCGCTCCGAATCCGTTCCGGGGGCCTGCCGCGTCATCTGCTATTCCCCCAGGCACGACCTGACCCTGGCGGAGATGGAAGTGGCGGACATCCGGCGTGTCGTTTCGCTTTGGTCGGAGCAGATCGAGGAACTCGGCCGCGTTTACCGCTGGGTCCAGGTTTTCGAGAACAAGGGCCAGATCATGGGATGCTCCAACCCGCATCCGCACGGACAGATCTGGGCCGGCGGTTTTCTGCCGAACGAACCGTCCAAGGAGGATCTCCGTCAGAGGGAATACTGGTCCCGGCGCGGCGCTCCTCTTCTCTCGGACGCGGCCGAATTCGAATCAAGGGAATGCGTCCGCGTGGTCGCCGAAAACGGGCACTGGCTCGCCTGGGTGCCGTTCTGGGCAGTCTGGCCGTATGAAATCCTGCTCGCGCCCCGGTCGCGCCGCCCCCGCCTGACGGATCTCTCGGACGCGGAGAAAGACGGCCTCGCTTCGATACTGAAGACACTGCTGGTCCGGTACGACAACCTGTTCGAAACCGAATTCCCCTACACCATGGGCTGGCACGGCGCGCCGACCGACGGCGAAACGCATCCGCACTGGCAGGTGCACGCGCATTTCTATCCGCCGCTCCTGCGTTCCGCGACGGTGCGAAAATTCATGGTCGGCTACGAAATGCTCGCCGAAGCCCAGCGGGACATCACGCCGGAACAGGCCGCGGAGCGTCTGGCCGGCCTGCCGGACGTGCACTGGAGGCGGACAACCGAAAAAAACCGCGGCGGGGAATCGTGAAAACCGGAGAATTCGACATTCTCTGGGGGAACAGCCGCTTCACGATCCGCGGTCCGTCCATGGAGCGTCCGGGTGACCGGGACCGGCTGGCCGAACTGTCCCTCGCGCTTGCGGAAGCGCTGAACCCCGGATTCGACCGAAACGCCGAGACCGCGGCCGAATGGAGCCGTTATATCCGCCTGATCGCGGACGGCCGCGGCGGCCCGCTTGAAAATCCCTACGCGGACCTTCCCGAGTACCGCATCGCGCCCGTCACTCCTGAAACCGGACTTGACCCGGGCACACCGCTCGTCGCCCGTCTCGATTCCGCGGCCGCGGACCGGACGGACCCGGCCGCCGGATCCGCGGGCGATCTGTCCCGCGCCCTTCTCGTCCTGGCGGTCGGCGGCGCCGACACGACGTTCTATGACGGAATGGACGAAGCGGCAACGGAATCCTTCCTCCGCGCCTTTCTGTCGGAGGAATGCGCCGGCTGTTTCGACGCGGCCTCGCTCCGCAGGGGCGTTCCGCGCGCCTTCATCTCCAGGCCGGACGGGGCCGGCGGCCGGATCACTCATCTTGAGAGCCTGCTCGTGCAGGCCCATGAATCGGGCATCCGGCACGCGGTCATACTCACCAACGCGTCCCTGGCGGACGCGGTCGGCCGTTTCCTGGACCGCCGGCTCGGCCGGCTGTCCGGCCTGAACCGGATCGTGGCGGTCCAGCCGCTCCTGGCCTCGCCGGTTCTCGAACCCGGATCGGGCCGATGGGTCGTCTCGCCGGACGGGGCCGGATTTCCCGGCGGACACGGACACGGTTTCAAGCACGCCCTGAGGCATCCCGCGGTCGTCGCGTGGATACGCGACCGCGGACTGAAGACTTTTCTCTTCTCGAACGGGGACAACGCGGCCCTTTTCCGGGGAGGACCCGGCCCCTTCACGGCCGGACTCCGCGGCCTGGAGGCGCTCCGGAGCAGGCCGGGCCATGAAAACTGCGGCCTGGCCCTGTTCCTGGTGTGGGAGCCCGCCCAGAAAGGCGGTTTCGCCTTCTTCCTCGATCCCCTGAACGGCGGGGAACGCCGGGTGCGCATCGTTGAAATGGAACTGGCCGCCGCCGCGGGAATGGGCCCGGACGCGCTCCGCGGCGGCCGATTCGCGTACAACACGAACGTGGCCGTCGGCTTTCTGGATCCGGTGATCCGCCGCCTGGACCGCCTGCCGATGGCGCTCAAGCGCAAGCGGATCGACGGCCGTGACCGGCTGCTCCTCGAAGCCTCGTTCGCTACGGCCCTGACCTCGTCGCAGGATGAAAACGGATTCACCCGTTCCGATCCGCGATCCGCGCTCTTCCTTCTGCCGCCGGACCCGTCGGCGCATCCCCACTGGATGCACATGAGCATCCGGAAGCGCGCGGATTGGCTCGCCTATGCCTCCACGGTATTCCGGACCCGCCGGACGGGCGCGGCCCCCGGCGGTTTTGTCGTCGTCGAATCGGGCCGCCCCGCGGTCCGGCCCCTGCCCCGGCTCGAGGGGGACATCACGCGGACGGACCTTCTGACATCCGCGGCGTTTTTCGAGGTGTTCCGGGACGCGGCAATCGACATGGCCGAGTTTGACGGAACGCTCCGGGTGGATTTTCCGGAAGGCCCGGCATTGGGAAGGGGATCGCTGAAATTCGAGGGAAACGTGCGGTTCGAAGGAAGCGGCGTGATCGCGTTCACCGTCCCGCCGGGGGAGCGATGGGTGGTGCGGGACAGGACGTTCAAGTCACCCGCTTTTATCCGTTCCATTTGAAACCATCCGACTCCTGACTTTCTCACGTCCAATTCCATCAATCAATCTCAGATCGACGATTTCAGAATGCCGATCGCAGATCGAAACCATCCACTCATTAAAAATTCGCGACAGATGACTCTTCCGGGCGCTCAACGTCCGCTCCTCGTTCACGCTTCATCAGTAAAATAAATGCCCGGGTGCATGATCCACCCGGGCGCGTTCCAGCCCTCAATCCGAGATTGTCAATCGTTGATCCGCGATCTGCGATCCTCTTTTCTATTCGTACCGCAGCGACTCGATCGGATCGAGGTTCGCCGCCTTGCGAGCCGGAAACAGTCCGGCCACCACGCCCGTGACGCCCAGCACCATCACCGCGGTCCAGATGACCGCCGGCGACATCAGCGGCCTGCCGAGAAACTCCATCGCCCCCTCCTTTGCGGGAATCATCCACACGGCCCTGACGATGCCCGCCGCCGCCAGGAATCCGGCCAGCCCGCCGATCACCGCCATGCCCACGGCCTCGAAGGTGAACTGAAACAGGATGTGCCGCCGCTTGGCGCCGCAGGCCCGCTTGATGCCGATCTCCCGCGTCCGCTCCTTCACCACCACGTACATGATGTTGGCGACGCCCACGCCCGCGATGATCAGGGTCATGGCCCCGATCACGGCCATGAAGATGTTCAGGCCCTTGAACACCTTGTCCTGGATCTCGACGGCCTCGGCCATGTCCCAGGCCCAGATGGCGTTCTCGTCCCGGCTGTCGAACCGGTACTTGCGGCCCAGCACGCGCCGGATTTCCTGGAGCACCAGCTTCGACTCCGTGGGCCGCGAAGGCTTGACCAGGAGGCTGTTAATGTAACGGTATCCGTAAATGCTCTGAAAGGTCGAGAAGGGGATGACCGCCCGGCGGTCGTCAGGACCGTTGTTCATGGCGGTCTGCAGTTTTTTCGGCAGAATGCCCACCACGGTGAAGGGCACGCCGTCGATCTGAAGGCCCTTCCCGATCACGCCGGTCCCGCCGTAGAGTTCCTTCGCCACCTCGGAACCCAGGAACACGACGCGGCGCTTTTCCTGCTGGTCCTTTTCGTTGAGAAAACGGCCGCCCGCCGCCGGATACATCCTCCGCAGGACCTCGAAGCTCGGGTAGACGCCTTCCATGAACGTGGAGGCGCTCTTGTCCCCGTTCCGGAGCCTTACCCACTTGCCCTGCTGGGGGCTCGTGGCCTCGATCATCGGGATGCTCTCCTCCAGGATGCGGGCGTCGTCTTCCGTGAGGTTGATCCGCCGGCCGAGCGGAAGACCCTCGTATTTCATGCCGGTCTGGCCGCCGCCCATCATGATGGACATGTTCCCCGCGTTCAGCAGGCCTTCGCGCATTCGGAAAGCCAGCCCGCTGCCGAAGGCCATGAGCAGGATCATGGTCAGGCATCCCCAGGCGATGGCCACGGTGGTGAGGATGGCCCGCGTTTTCTGCTGACGGACGTCCTCGAGAAACTCGCGGATCATCTGAAGGGAGAACATGGTCTGCCTCTGTCGGATGCGTGCGTGAAGCCGTCCTGTCCGCGGACCGGTGCGCCGGCGTTCAGAACCGGAGCGCGTCGGCCACTTCGATCCTGGCGGCCTTCCGGGCGGGGAAATAGCCGGCGAAGAAACCGATCAGCCCCAGCACGGTCACCGAAACAACCGCGACGGCCGGGGACAGCACCGGATGACCGACGTAGTCCTCGATGGGCATCATGGAAATGGCTTTGATGAGGACCAGCGAGATCAGGAACCCGGCCGCCCCGCCGAGCCCGATGATGATGAAGGTTTCCGCGATGAACTGGTTCATGATCTGCGATCGCCGGGCCCCCACCGAACGCCGGATGCCGATTTCCTTCGTCCGCTCCTGGACGACCACGTACATGATGTTGGCGAGCCCGATGCCGCCGACCGTGAGCGTGAACACGCCGATGATGCCCATGAAAATGTTGAGCCCGAGCGAGAAGTAGAAGACGAACTTGTCCATCTCCGTGGTGTCCCAGATGCCGAGCGCCTGCTTGTCGTCCGGGTTGAACTGGTATTTCTTGCCGAGGATTTCGTAGATGCGCCGCTCCACGGCCTTTCCGAGCCTCGGGTCCGCGACCTTGACGACCATGTTCTCGATGAAGCGGTGTCCGAACGCGGTCGCGAACGTCGTGGCCGGTATGAACGCCCGGTCCTGGTCCTGGGAGCTGTACGACGAATTCTGTATTTTTTTGCGGAGAACCCCCACGACCAGAAACGGCGAATCGCCGACGAGAACGGTTTCCCCCACCGCGTTCTTCCCCTCCCCGAACAGGTATTCCGCGAGCTTGTTCCCGAGAAAAATCACGCGTTTCCGGTCGCGGACGTCCAGATCGTTGATCCATCGCCCGCCGTCCTGCGGCCAGATGTGGCGGATGGGGCCGTATTCCGGGATGACGCCCGCGATGCTCGGCCGGTTGATCTGCTCGCCCACGCGCAGGGCCGCGCCCCGCGTGCTGTATTCCGGGCTGATCGCCTCCAGCTGGGGGACGAGGCGCTTGAGCAGGTACGCGTCCTCCTCGCGCAGCCGGATGCCCCGGTCCTTGCCGTACCCCTGGAACGGCATGCTCGTCTGTCCCGGCCAGATGATGGTGATGCCCTCACCCATGCCGTGCATGTTCTTGCTCATCGACTTCCGCACGCCCGCGCCGAAAGCCAGGAGCACGATGATGGTCACCGTTCCCCAGACGATGCCGAACAGGGTCATGGCCGTGCGCGACTTGTACTGGCGCAGGTAACGGAAAATTTCAGTCAGCGTGTCTCGCATCGAATCCCCGTTTTCCCCATTGAGGGGCGCAGGCCCCCGCTCCGTCCGGCGGCCCCGTGACGGCCGGAGTCCTCCTCCCCGACCGGTGACGGCCCGGTTGCCGCGTCCGGATCCGCGCCGCGGCTCACGTGATCGGCTTGACTTCCTTTTCCAGAACTTCCTGGCCGTTTTCCAGCCCGGAAACAACCTCGATCTGAATCGCATCCGACAGGCCGGTCACGACGGGCACTTCCTTCGATTCCTTCTCCCCCCGGGGGATGCGGACGAAGGAGGAGTCGTTCCGGAACGTCACCACGCGTTCGGGCAGGGAGAGCACGCTGTCCTTCCGGGCGATGATGATGTTGACATTGGCGGAGAAACCGGCCCGCAGCACGCTTCCCGCGGCATCGTCGATCACGACCTCGACCGGGAACACGGTGGTGTTCTCCTGCTTGCGCGCCTTGAGCGAAATCAGGGAAACATGGCCCTTCACGGCCTTGCCCGGGAGGGCGCCGACCTGGAGTTCCGCGGGCATCCCCTCGCGGATCTTGCCCACATCGATCTCGTCCACCGTGCCCTTGAACAGAATATCCTTCATGTCGGCCATCTTCATGAGCTCGGTTCCCGCCTGGTAGGAGGTCAGCGGAACCACGGGGTCCCCTGCATTGACGCTCTTCTCCAGCACATACCCGGAGATCGGCGCCTTGATGACCGTTTCAATGTCGGTGTCCGCGATGCGGACCTTGCCCTTCTCGATGAGCTGGAGCCTCTCCTGGGCGATTTTATGCCGGAGTTCGGCCTCCTCGTAGCTCCTTCGGAGGTTCTCGATCTCCTGGTCGGAAATAAGCCCCTTCACTCTGAGCTGGTTCCCGCGGTCCCTCTCCTTCTGAATGGTCTTGAGCTCAATTTCAGCCATTTCCACGTTCCGCTTGGCCTCCACGAGCTCCATCGGCGTGGGATCGGGCTTGACCTCCAGCAGGGGCTGACCCCGATGCACATAGGCGCCGACTTCCACATAGATCCGGCCGACCACGCCCGAGATTTTCGACTTCACCGCGACCTCGTCGCGGGGCTCCAGGGACCCGATGGCCAGCGCCTTCTGGATGATGTCCTTCTTTTCGACCTTCACCGTGGCGGTCTTCGAGTCTGGTTTCCTGCGGGAGGCCGCGAGGGCCGCGAAAACGATCACGAG
This sequence comes from bacterium, assembly GCA_030372965.1. GTDB lineage: Bacteria > Zhuqueibacterota > QNDG01 > QNDG01 > DTFT01 > JAFGAX01. The sequence goes on along the minus strand of JAUCQC010000263.1, from coordinate 22,278 downwards.
AATCGCGATCGAGGCGATGATGATCCATTTCTTTGAGGGCATCCGGAACGGAAGTTTCATGTCGGGGGCTCCTTCATCTGTCGTGACGAACAGTAGCATATACGGACGCCGGGAGACCAAGGTTGCGGAATTTAAAGGCGCGGGTGAAAAAATAAGGCGGGCCGCATCGGGGAGAGAGAATATTCCTTCGGGAATATAGCACCCGGAGGCGTCCAATCAGCCGGGGCGGAACCTCACGGACCGCATCAGGCGCCTCACGTCCGCGGGCCGCACCGTTCCTGCGGTCGGGGTCAGCACATTCGCGGCGCCGCAGGCCATGGCCAACCGAAGGATTTCAGCCATGCTTCTATTGTTGAGATGGGCCGCGGCCAAGCCCGCGGCCATGGCGTCTCCCGACCCGATTGGATTGACGGTATTCAGCCTGGGACTTGACAGTCGGAGGAATCGGCCATCGACATCGGCCATGGCGTCCGGCCCATCCAGGGAAATCAGCACGTTCCGGGCGCCGAACTCCCTGATGGCCTCCATCGCCGCTTGCCCCTCCTTCCGGGTTGCCGAACGGCCTAGAACCGATTCCATTTCCGCCCAATTGGCCCTGAAAAACCAGGGTTTCGCCTCGAGTCCGGGACGGGCCCAGGGTTCCGCGGCGTCCAGCAGGGCGGGAATTCCCCTCTTTCGGGCCATGGCGATCCACCGGCCGTAAATGTCGTGAGGGAATCCGGCCGGAGCCGTTCCCGACAGGACGACCAGCCGGGCCCGGGGGAGCAGGGAATCGAACGCTCTCTGAACGGAGCGCACCTCGGAGACGGAGAATGGGGCGCTTTCCTCGACCAGTTCCGTGACCGAAGACGAACCGGAGTCGACCAGCGTGGTGCAGACGCGCGTTTCTCCGGAAACGTCCACGGCCCGAAACGACAGTCCTTCCCGCCGGAGCAGGCGCCTGATCTCGCGGCCGCGAACGCCGCCCAGAGGCAGAAGGAGCTTCGCGTCCGCGCCCAAAGCGGTCGCCACGCGGCTGACATTCACGCCCTTTCCGCCGACCGAATGCCGGCCGGATGCCGCGCGGTTGACGCGCCTGAGCGACAGGCTTTTAAATGTCAGGGTCCGCTGAAGCGCGGGATTCAGGCAGACGCAGAGGATCATGCGGCACTCCATCCATAGTCCGAACGCCGGATCCGGGCGGGGCCTGAGCGCGCCCCGCCGGCGTCCGGTTTGCGGTCGGAATTGATCAACCCGTACTCAGGAAACAAGAACGGGACCTGGAAAAGCCAGGTCCCGTTTTGCGCGTCTCTGCCGGAATCCGGAATCGACAATTCACCGAATTCCGAGACCAATTCAGGCTGGAGGTCGGTTTCGCGGACAGGGAACGCAACCGCTTTCCGAAAAACCCCGTCCGGACCGGCCGGCCCCGCCCTCAGTCTTCTTCAATATCGCACTTCTCGCCTTCGGTGAGCCAGTCCGGCACCTCCAGGCAGGCGTCGTAATTCACCGTGCCGCGCACCACGAGCTCGATGTCCGCGATCACCGGCGCGCGGTTGGCCGTCAGTTCGACCCGCACGTCGACCGGACCGACGGTCCCGACCTGCATTAGTACCGCCTGGAGCTGGGCTTTCAACACCGCCACAGCGGCGGGATTGAGCGTATTGATGTTCACGATCCCGTTGACGAGGGGAAGGGTGATATTCTGAAACGCCGGGACGTACACGCCGTTCTGCGGCCGGACCCACGCGGACGCGCTGACACTGGCCGCCTGGTTGCCCGGCTGAAGCGCGACATCGAAGTAAAGCGTCTCGATCTCGACTCCGGTGATCACGGCGTTGTCCGGGATGTCCAGTTCGGCGTTGACGTCGGCGGGCTGTATGGTTTCCATGGCCTGGTAACTGCCGTCCGCGTCGTTCACCTCAAACAGTTCGCTGACATTCAGCGTTCCGGTCAGGTGGAACAGCTGTTTCTTGCACCCCGTCACCAGCGGCAGGGCGATCAAGACGGTTAAAAGGAGCATGCGTCTCATGTTCGATGACCTCCAGATGATGCGTTTTTAAAACCGGAAACCGAAACCGGCAGACAGCACGCTCTGCGTGCCGATATTGTATTCCCCGTGGATATTGATGCCGGGCAGATTCAGGCCCGCGCCCACGGTCATGCGCATCTTATTTTTGCCCTCCAGCTCGAAACCGATCTTGACCGGCTCGCTCCCGGCCTCATTGTGCTCGTACGCGACGTCAAGCTTGGAGGATTCAAACCCGACGCCTCCATAGACAACCAGGACGGTTTTCGTGACGCTGGCCTGCAGGCTGATCAGAGTGGCCTTGGCATCCACGATGTCCCCGACCTTGAAGCTCTGGGAATAATAGCCCGCGGCGATGTCCACCAGCGGGAGCAGGGGCATGTACTGGCTCAGGCTGTGGCGTACGCCCCACCCCATGAGCTTGATGTCCCCGAGATCCTTGGCGCTCGACGTGGCGAACCAACGCACCGTCAGGTCCGTGCCCGCGATGCCGCCGATGGTCGCCTGGGGAACCGCGATGGGCAGGCGCTTGAAGTTCATGCCGCCGGGAAACGTGTAGACCGTGCCGCCCGTTCCGGTCACGGTGACCGGTTCGTTCTTTCCGAAGAGCGTGGGCGCTTCAACCGTCTGCTCGGGCGAGAAGTTTTCGGTCTTGGCCTTGAAGGTTTTCTGATCCGGTCCCACGGTGGCCATCATGGCCTCCATGCCGACGTACAGGCGGATCCGGACCCTTGAAATCCGCGCGTCGTGATAGAGCCCGCTGTTCAGGCTGGCGCCGAAGGCGTCTGCCAGGGGCTGCATGTATCCCTCCCCGTTCTCTCCCGTGTACTTGGAGACGAAATCCTCCACCTCTCCGGCATGGACGGGCGCGACAACCGCGAGGATCACGAGAACGGACAACAACTTGATAAAAATGGGCTTATGCATTGGCGCCTCCGTTTTTATTCATTATAATATGGACTATTCCGGTTTCAAACGCAAGCGAATTCTTTGAAGCTCCCCGCCGCAAGCGGCGGGGAATCTTCTATCTGTATAGAAGTGACATCTGATATTCGCTCGCTTACCCCGCGGCAAGCCAACAATAATGCAACAATAAAACAGCTTGATCCCGCGAAGCGGGCCGCGGGGAATGCGCTCGCTGACAGATTCAGCCCCAGGCCAGCTCGTACCTGCAGACCGCGTCCCCCCTGGCCCGGCACTGCGTCTCGGTGATGCGGACATTCGAAGCCCCGCACAGGCTGAGCGCCTCCTTGTGCCAACCGATGACGGTGAGGCAGTCGGCGACCGAGAAATCCTCCGCGTCCCGTGTCGTGATGACGCCCGAAGCCGGCCCCGTGGGCTCGTACTCGCGCGAGCCGGTGTTGTAGTAAAACTTGTAAATGGATTTGGTCTGGGCCAGGAATCCCTGGGGATCGCCGGGTTTGACGAAGCTCGCGTGCACGCCGCCGAGATTCTCCCTCGCGGATTTGCGGCCGATCTCCTCGAAAACGGCCTCGTCACCCCCGCCCAGCACCTCCACGATGGCCCGGTCCAGCCTTTCCCCCGTCTCGAAGGGATACCACCCGGCCGCGACGATCAGCCCTCCGAGAACGGCGCGGTCCTCCTCCGTCATGGCCGGCATCAGCCGCTCCCAGGCGCCTCCACCGAAATGCTCCTCCACAAAACGTTTCCGCGCCTTGATCACCGAGCCGCGTATCTTGGATTCCATGAGCCGATCTCCTCAGCTTTGAATAAAACGGACCAGCGATTCGATCTCCGAGCGAAAGGCGAGGGCGGCCGCGCGCTCCGACTCGACGAATCCGTCGCGGTCCGCGGGCGGATGCGTGTCTCCGTAATCCGCCAGGATGTGCCTGCCGCGCGCGTCGTCCTTTTCCTTGGAGGTCTGGACCTGGCGGGCGATCGCCAGCCGCATGTCCGCGAGCCTCTCCAGGTTCTCGCGCAGCGGCCGGTCCGCGAGCCCCTCCGCCGCGAGCAGGGACCGCTCGTGCTCCCATCGCGCGTCCGCCGGGTCCGCGGACCGGAGCGCGCCGGGTCCGGCCTTTTTGCCGTCCCGCCGCATCCGGTCCACCTTACGGTAAAGGCCGCTCAGTCCGTAATGCCGGATGTGAAAGTCGTACGCCTCCATCCCCTTGAGCCGCGACTTCTCGGTCATCACGTTCTTGCCCAGACCGGGAATGTCGCGGTCTGTGTAGAATTCCCGCACGGACGTCACGGCGCGCAGGCGGTCCCGGGCCCGCACCAGCTTGTCCACGAGGTCCGGGCGGAACACTTCGAAATCGAACGTGGATCGGCGGGCCTTGTTGCGTTTGGCGTATTTGCCTTCGTTGCGGCGGACCATGTAAATGTTGTCCGAAAGCACCCACCCCGGGAAAATTTCGTTGTAGGCCGGGGACAGCCCCGGAAAATTCTGAGACGGCTTGTTGATGAGCGAAAACGGAAACTCCAGTTTCTGCGGCAGGGTGTCCACTCCCGTGGAAATGATGCTGTACGGCGCGGCCGTGAAATCGGACGGGAACTTGATGTTGACGCCGAGGCCGAAAAAGGTTCCCTCCCCGCACCGGATTTCCTGGTCCGGCGCCTTGGACGTGTGGTTCGATCCGACATTCGCGCCGTAACCGATGTTGCCCTTTCCCTCCGGCCACAGGGCCGCGATCAGAAGGGCCTGGTGGTGGAACCCCACGAACGGGCCCAGGAGGCACGAGGTCACCTCGCCCTCGGCCACGCCCGTGTTGGGCCCGATGACGCTGGCCGTGACCTTGCCGTGCCGCTCGACGTGGCTGTGTTCGCAGAGCACGGAATCGTCCACGATCGACATCGAGGCGACTTCGCACCCCCACTGGACGCAGGCGTTCCGCACCCAGGCGCCGTCGGCCACGCGCGCGGGCTCCTCGGATGAGGAGAGAACCGCGGCGTTCTCGATCCTGGCCGCGCCGTCCACGACGGCGTGCGGCCCGATGTAGCTGTCGCGCACTTCCGCCGCGAACCGGATCACCGCGGCCTCGTCCACCACGGCGAACGGAACCGTGCACAGGGCCGTGTACGCCCTGACGAAACGGCCGTACGCATCGATCGCCGTCCGGTCGCCGCGGCCGTCGGCCACGGCTTCCGCGACGGGAATCGTCAGTTCCGCGAACGCCGCGACTTCCCTGCCGCCCGTTTCGATCCCGACCGGAATCTCGCGGCCGTTCCCGAACGCGCAGGAGGCCGAGCCCGTGACGGCCCCGGCCCGGAAGACCACGGCGCCGCGGCGGACCACCGTGCGCGACAGCAGACCCGTGTCCTGAACGAGGCAGTCATCCCCGATCTCCGAGTCCGCGACCGTGCTTCCGTAGACGCCGCTCGGAAGTTCCGTGTCGCCTCCGGTCGGGCGGACTTTGGCCTTGAAGGCGCCCAGCACGCAGGCGCCGATGAAACGGCTGGACCAGACCCGCCGGGGGTCGAATCCGGCGGCGACGCGCAGCGCCTTCCAGTCCTCGCAGTGGTTGCCCTGCCGCTTCAGAACCCGTATTTCCTCGGGCTTGAGGCGCCGGGTTTTCGCGCCGAAAATCCGGCTGACTCCGCCGGCCGCGGCCAGCGGGCGGAGCGCGGACGGGAGCTCGAACGATTCCGGGGCTTTCTCCAGAAACGCGGAGAGAACGGCGTTCATGACTGTCTTCCTTTCGTGTCTGCCGGACCGTGCTCCGCGGCGGTCAGCGGCCGATCTTTTTCTGCACCATGTGCTTGTTGTCCCGCACCCAGTCGTAATACTCGCGGCGCTGGAGCGAAGAGGCCGCCTCCTCGTCGAGCACCACGGTGGCATGGCTGTGCAGCTGCAGCGCGGTGGCCGTGATCTGGCTGGTCACCGGCCCCTCGATGAACTTGGCGCACACATCCGCCTTCTTCTTCCCGTTGGCGATCAGCAGGAGTTTTTTCGCCTCCATGATCGTGCCGACGCCCATGGTGATGGCGAAACGCGGAACGTCCTCCGGCTTGTCGAAAAACTTGGCATTATCCTCGATGGTGATCTTGACCAGCGCCTTCACGCGGGTCCGGCTCGCAAGAGAGGACCCCGGCTCGTTGAAACCGATGTGTCCGTCGCGGCCGATGCCGAGGAGCTGAAGATCGATGCCTCCGGCCTTCTTGATCTGATCCTCATACCAGGTGCAGAATTCCTCCGGATCCTCGGTTTTTCCCTGAGGCACGTACGTGTGGCCGGGATGGATGTTCACGTGACGGAACAGGTTCTCCCACATGAAATAATTGTAGCTGGTCTTGTTCAGCGGCGCCAGCCCCAGATATTCGTCCAGGTTGAACGTGGTGACCTTGGAGAAATCGAGGCCCTCGTCCTTGTGAATGCGCACCAGTTCCTTGTACGTGCCGATGGGCGTGTCGCCCGTGGCCAGGCCGAGAACCAGGTTGTGCTTTTTCTTGATTTCCTTGGCGATCAGGTGGGCCGACACCTTGCTCATTTCGTCGTAATTGCCTGCAATGATCACTTCCATGGTCTTCCCCTCTCACAAGTATGGACACACTGGATGGATGACGGAACACGGAACGCGGTTGATGCGGGCTGAAGGTGGCTACGTGTCTTTTTCGTAGATGCGGACGTAATCGATGTCCATCCGCTGCGGGAAAACCGTCGAACCGTCCGGATCTCCCGGCCAGTTGCCGCCCACGGCCACGTTGAAAATGAGGTAGAATGCCTGGTCAAACGGCGCGGGACGCGGAGCGGCCGTCGTGTACCAGACGGACTGGTCTTTCACGGAGTACAGGGAGTCGTCCACGAACCAGCGGAATTCCGTGGTGTCCCATTCGAGCGCGAACAGGTGAAAATCCTCCGAGAAGGAACCGGAGGGAAGGGTGAACGAAGCCCCGGACTGCCGGTTATCCGGGTATGTGCCGCCGAAGTGGAGCGTGCCGTACACGCGCGAAGGCTCGTGCCCGAGCAGTTCCATGATGTCTATCTCCCCGGACGCGGCCCAGCCCCCGTAAGTGCTGAGCAGGGGCATCATCCAGATGGCGGGCCATATACCCTGGCCGAAAGGCAGTTTCGCGCGGAATTCGAAGCGGCCGTATTTCCAGCCCGCTCCCTGCGAGTACAGGCGCGCTGATGTGTACGAGCGCGTGCCGTCCTCGCCGGTGTACGTCTCCCGCAGGGCGCGGATCACCAGGCAGCCGTCCTCGATGAAGGCGTTGGTGTCGCGGCCCGTGTAGTATTGGAGCTCGTTGTTCCCGCCGCCTTCTCCGTCCACCCGGAAACCCCACCTGGAGCGGTCGATGGCCGCGCCGTCGAACTCGTCGTGCCACGCCAGTTTCCAGCCCGGGGGAGCGGGGATATCCTCGCCGTTCGTCGGTCTGGAGGGATTCTTGTCCTTGCAGGCCGCGGAGACCAGCATCAGCGCCGCAAGACCTGTCCTGAACACCCAGTGCTTCATGCGGATGACCCCGTTGTTGACGGTTCAAGACCGTAGATTGAGGTGGTGCGGCCGCCGGGGGGGAGCATGGACAGACGGCCGGGATCCCCGCGGCCGTTCATCCCGTCCGCTTCAATCAGGCCCCCGCCCCGGTGTTTTTCGAAAAACGCGGAGCCTACCCCTCGCCGTCCCAGCAGTACGTGCACAGGCGCGACTTGGGCAGGCCGATGGCCGCGACCAGGTCCGGCAGGCGCTGGTACTGGAGCGTGGTCAGCCCGAGTTTCGCGCGGATCCACTCCACCATGGCCCGGTATTCCGCCGAATCCGGATCGGAGAACGGCCCCAGCGGAGCGCCGTTCCCGGCGACGGCCTCGATCGCCTGCCGGCCCGCGAGGTCGAGCTCGGACCGCGATTGGGAAAAATTCAGATAGGGGCACCCGTAAATCAGCGGCGGGCAGGCGGGACGCATGTGCACCTCGGCCGCGCCGTACTGGAACATGCGCTGAATCGTCTCGCGGAGCTGGGTGCCACGCACGATCGAATCCTCGCAGAACAGCAGGCGCTTGCCCTCGATCAGTTCGCGGATGGGGATGAGCTTCATCCGCGCCACCAGGTTGCGGACATCCTGGTCCTGCGGCATGAAACTGCGGGGCCAGGTCGGCGTGTACTTGACGAACGGCCGGGTATAGGGGATGCGGGCTGAGTTGGAGTAGCCGAGCGCGTGCGACGTGCCGGAATCGGGTATGCCGGACACCGCGTCCGGCCGCACGGAATCGCCGGCCGCGAGCGCCTCGCCGCACCGGTAGCGAACGGCCTCCACGTTCCGTCCCTCGTAGGTGGAGGCCGGATACCCGTAATACACCCAGAGAAAGGAGCAGATGCGGAGCGCGTCCCGCGGCGGCACGCGCGTCTCGTATCCGTCCGCCGTGAAGAAAACCGTTTCGCCGGGCCCCAGCTCGTGCGCCGGTTCGTATCCCAGGTTCGGCAGGGCGCAGGTTTCGAACGTGGCGCAGTGGGCGCCCTCGCGCCGTCCGATCGTGACGGGTGTCCGGCCCATGCGGTCCCGCGCCGCGTATATGCCTTTGGGCGTGAGCAGGAGGATGGAACAGGACCCCTCGATCCGCTCCTGGGCGTTCCGGATTCCGTCCTCGATGGTGGCGCCCTGGTTGATCAGCACGGCCGTGAGCTCGGTCGGATTGACGGCGTTTCCGCTCATTTCCGAAAAATGAGCGTCCCTCGAGGCAAAGGCCTCCTCCGACAGGGCCCTCAGGTTGTTGATCCGGCTGACCGTGACGATGGCGTAATTGCCGTGGCGCGAGCCGATGATCAGGGGCTGGTCCTCGCCGTCGCTGATGACGCCGATGCCGGAATGCCCCAGGAGCCTGGCCCGGTCGGTCTCGAACTTGGACCGGAACTGCGCGTTCTCGATGTTGTGGATGAAGCGGAAAAGCCCGTTCCGGTTCGAGACGGCCAGGCCGCCGCGGCGGGTTCCGAGGTGGGAATGATAATCGGTGCCGTAGAACAGGTCGTCGACGCAGTCCGTCGCGGAAGCGACGCCGAAAAAGCCGCTCATGGGGTGACGGGCCTCCTGTAAATAACCCTTAAATTTAGTCGATTATTGTTCTGAAGCAAACGGTTTTTTGACGGATCCGGGTCGTTTTTCCGGTAATTCCCCTGCGGGGAACCGGCCTTGCCCGCGTCATCCCCGGTTCCGCACTCTCCCGCCTCCGCATTTCCGAAATATGCGTCACCTTGTCAGGCGATCGTAACGGACGCGGGGATCCGGGGGAGAAGACCTTCCGACCCGGAACCCGGAACCTGAAACATGCCGGAAAATGCCCCGGGACGGTTTCTTCAAGTTTGATTTTACGAGTTTTTCAGGCTATATTCCACCATGCCGTCCTCCCAGCCGAAATCCGCGGAAACGGACCGGACGCTCCTGTTCGTCGCCATGGGCACCCCCTCCTTCATCCGGGAGGACCTCGACCTGCTCCGCCGGCACTTCCGGGTCAGGACCTTTCTGTACCGCCCGAGCCGGCGCGTTCTGCCCAACGTCTGGCAGCAGATGCGGCTTCTCGCCTGGCTGGCCGTGAACCCGCCGCGGTCGCGGACGGTGATCGTCTGGTTCGCGGACTACCACGCCTTTCTGCCGGTCCTGTTTTCGCGGCTCTGCGGAGGCAAATCGGTCGTGATGCTGGCCGGGTACGACGTCACCCGGATTCCCGAATTGAACTACGGCGTCTTTTCAAACCCGATCCGGTCGGCCTGCGCCCGGTTCGCCATCGGCCGGGCCGACATACTCGCGCCGGTCGCCCGCGCGCTGATCGACAAGGCGCGGCTCCATGTCCCGGCCATCCGCGGGCGCATCGTCCACGTGCCCTTCGGGTTCGACGCCTCCCAATGGTTCCGCGACACGCCCAAGGAAAACCTGGTTCTGACCGTCGGGTTCGCCGACGACCGAACCCGGATCCGCATCAAGGGCCTGGATCTGTTCGTCCGCGCCGCCGAACGCCTGCCGGCCGTGCGCTTCGCGGTCATCGGACTCGGTCCGGACGCCCGGCGTATGCTGAAAGCGCCTCCGAACGTTCAACTCTTCGGGGGACTGCCCCGGTCCGAGCTCCGTCAATTCTACTCGAGGGCCAGGGTGTACGCCCAGTTGTCGCTGAGCGAGGGGATGCCGAACGCGGTCTGCGAGGCCATGCTCTGCGAGTGCGTTCCGGTGGGCACGGCCGCGGGCGGGATTCCGGAGACCATCGGGGACGCCGGTTTCATCCTGGCCGGCCGGGACGCGGACGCGGCGGCCGAGGCGATCCGGAAGGCGCTGAAGTCGCCGGCATCCGCAGGCAGGAAGGCGCGTCAGCGCGTGGCGGATCACTTCAGCGGGGTGATCCGGCGGGAGAAAATCCTGTCCTGTATTCTTTCCTGATCCCTTATTCCAACCTGAAAACCATCACGATGTCGTCCCGCAGCCCCGGGAAAAACGTCAACAGCATCCTCCGGAAAATCCAGTGCGGCGGAAGCGCGAAGGACTGGCACATTTGGAAGTCTTCGATTTCCAGTCCCGCCCGCACCCCGATTTTCCCGAGCGTGTAGGGCGTCATCCAGTAGCGGTGGTCCGAATTGATGCGTTCGGCATTGCGGAGGGCGGACGTGAAATTCGAATGACGGAACGCGTTCGGCGCGGACACGACGATTCGGTCCACGACGCCCCGGCATTTTTCCCGGATGGCCGCCAGGAAGGAAACGGGATTGTCCTGATGCTCCACGATTTCGCCCATGATCATGTAGTCCCAGCGGACGGACCGCACCTCCGGAGGCAGGGGATCCGAGGCGAGGTCGGCGAGCACCGCGTCATCGTAGCCCAGCCGCCGCATGACGGCGATGCCCTCCGGATCGATGTCCACTCCGAGACACCGCTCCGCGCGGTCGGCGAGCCGTTTGTGAAACCATTTGTTCCGGGCCAGCTTTTTCCCGATGGAAGTCACGTGGTCCGCGCATCCCAGATGGATGATCCGCTTGCCCGCGACCATGGACTCGATCACGTCCATCCTGCGGCGCAGCTTCCATTCGTGGCGGGCGATCGGAAGCCGGATGCCGCTCGAAAAATCGCCTCCCTTCATCAGCCGGCCGATGTCCCCTGAAATCTTCATTGTCCGTTCCGTTTCCCGATCCGGCCCTGCCTGGAGATGGTGAACAGCCAGAAGAGGGTGCCGATCAGATAGAGTGTGACGAAAATGGAAATGAGGGTGAATCCCCTGCGGATATCCCCCGTGCGATAGCCGATGAATACGCACGCGAGAATCAGGATGTTGTAGCCGAGCCCGACGAAGAAGCCCGCCCCCTGCCGGTTCAGGACAAGCGGCAGCTGTGAAACCGGGGAGTAGATGAAGTTCAGATACAGCCAGGGCGCCAGGATTTTGGCGTACACGCCCGCCTCCCGCCATTCCGGGCCCAGAACGGCGGAAAAGAGCCGGGGGCCGGCCAGGAACAGAGTGAAAAAGACGGGAAAGGCCAGGGCCGCGAGCCGAACCGTCGTCTTCCGGACGAGGCTTTCGATTTCCCTTCCCGCGCTGTAGTCGGACGACATTCTCTGGTAAAAAACCTGGGCGATGGAGGTGCCGACGAAACTGAGCGGCGTTCGCAGAACGCGCATCGTCATGGAATAGAAACCCAGCGTTTTCTGGCCGAAAAACGCCGAAATCAGGAAGACGATGCCGTTCAATTGCAGCATGTCCATCAGGGCGTGCATCGAATTGATGCGCGGAAATTTCTCGTACCGTCTGGCCTGCTCGCGAAGACCGCCGATCCGGATCGTCATCCCCGCTCTCTGTTCTCGCGTGAAGGTCCTCCACGCCATGAACAGAACCGCCGCCAGCTGACCGGCGATGCCGGCGACGATCAGGCCTCCGGCGCCGGGATTCAGGAATCCCAGGCCGAGCGCGGCGACGACCATCAGCCCGGTCTGGATCACGCGGCCCGCGGCCATGTCGCGATACCGGTTGTTGCGGTTGGCCCAGTAATTGAGAATCTGGAACCCCGCCAGCAGCAGGACGGAAACGGACACCCCGAAGAGCCACATCGAAATCTCGGGGTTTTTCAGGACTCTGGAAACGGGTTCGCGCGCAAAAACGGTCATAATCAGGATCATCAGGCTGAAGCCGGCGGTCAGAACGGCGGAGAGGACAACCAGGTGGAAGGCGTCCTCATTCTTCCGGGGGAGGGGAATGGCCAGCTCATACCGGCCGGTCGCGAGAACGGCCAGGGAAGTCGAGATGGTGAGGAAAAGCCCGTACGTCCCGAAATGCTCGGGAGTATACAGGCGGGAGAGCACGGGGAGGGCGGCGACGGGAAGCACCTGCGCCAGGGCCGTCCCGGACATCAGGATCATGACATTGCGGTAGAAACGGCTCCTTTTCAGCCGGTTTTCGTAGAACGCCTTCAGCATGGAAGAAAGGTATGCGAAAAACAAGTAAAAGGCAATAAAATTAACTGGGGACGGACGGGAAATGAAGGGAAATTACAACGGTGAAGGCAGCGTCGGCGGGATGGCTCACAACGCGTGGCCGGCCATCCCGGTCGGGCCAGCCGGAACGCCTGCCGGACCGACGGGGTCCGGGCGCGCGGCCGGCCGATCGGTCATTGAGGCGGGGTCCCGGACGCCGCCCGTCTTCCCTCCTCAACGTCCACCCGCGTGAGCAGGACGGCGCCGATCGCGAAGAACGCGACGAGCGACAGAATGCCGACACGGCTCGTTCCGCCGATCTGCCCCGCCAAACCGAACACCGCGGGTCCCAGGATGCCCGCGAATTTCCCGCTGATGTTGTAGAATCCGAAGAATTCCGCGGACCGGTCCTTCGGCACCATGGAGGCGAAGAGCGACCGGCTGAGCCCCTGGGTGCCTCCCTGCACGACCCCGACCATTCCCGCCAGAATCCAGAAATGCGCCGCCCGGGTCATGAAAACCCCGGCGATCGTGATGCCGATGTACGCGGCCAGGCCGGCCAGGATGGCGGCCTTGGCCCCGATCCGGTCCGCGAGGCGGCCGAACGCCAGCGAGCACGGGATGCCGACGAACTGGGTCAGCAGCAGCGCGCCGATGAGGTCGAGCGTGCCGATGCCGATTTCATCCCCATAGGCGGTCGCCATCTTGATGATGGTGCCGATTCCGTCGTTGTAGAACCAGAACGCCAGGATGAACAGAAACAGGGGCCGGTAGGCGCGGATCCGCGAAAACGTCGACCGCAGCCGGCCGATGGACAGCCGGACCGGGTTCAGGCCCCGCAGACGCCGGTTCTCGCCGCCGATTTCGGGAACGCGCCGAAACAGGGGAATCGAGAACACGCCCCACCAGAGCCCCACGGTCAGAAAGGAGAGCCGCATCCCGGTGAGCGGCACCGCCTCGCCCCCGCCGGGCGGGACGGTTTTCGGCAGAAACCAGATCATGAGAATGTTCAGGCCGAGGAGAAGGCCGCCGCCCAGGTAGCCCAGGGCGTATCCGCGCATGGACACGGCGTCGATGCGGCCGGGGCCGGCGATATGGGGCAGCATGGCGTCGTAGAACACCTCGCCCACGGCGAACCCGATCTCGGCGAGCGTGAAAAAAGCCGCGACCTGAATCCAGTCGCCGAACCCGGTCGCCGCGAGCAGGGACGAGAACGCGATCCCGACCGCCGCGAACACGGCGAGAAACCGCTTCTTCGAGGAGCCGTAATCCGCGACGGGTCCGAGCAGAAGGGAGAGCACCGCGACCAGCAGCATGGCGAAGGAGGTTGTGTAACCCCACACGGAAGTCGCGAGATGCGTCCCGTGCCCTTCCAGGCCTGAGGCGCTCACGTTGCGGAAGTACACGGGCAGAACCGCGGCCATCACCGTTGTGGCAAAGGCCGAATTGGCCCAGTCGTACAGGCACCAGGCGTTGATGATTTTTTTGGAGTCTGAAGGGATGGGCAAGAGCGGATCTTCCCGCGGCCGCGTCCGCGGCCGGCAGGCCTCCTGACCGGGCCGGCCTACGACGCGTCCCGGATGAACTGAATCAGCCTGGCGGCGGCGCGCCGGTATCCTGTTTTCCTGGGCGTGACCAGGGCGAGCGCCATGTCCTCGCCCCAGGCGTTGAAATAGTGGAAGGACAGGACGCGGCCCCCGGACCCGAACAACGCGGCCTCACGGACGGGGTCGGTCTCCCCGAACAGGCGCATGGCCGGGATGAGCGCCTGGGCGAACTGGAGCAGGTCGTCCTCGCGGTACGCGGGCGAAGCGCCGTGCGCCGCCAGGGGCAGGCCCTCGGACGAGAAGAGGATGGCGGCTTCCCAGCGCTCCCCTTCGCGGAATCGGTCCATGGCCGCCTCGATGCGGGCCTGAAGCGGAACGCCGCCGCCGTCCGCGTCCGCGGCCCGCGCCTCGTCCCCGCTCACGCGCGCATCCTCTGCGCGCCCTCGAGCTGGGACTGCACGTGCCCCACCACTTTCTTGATCACGGCCTTGAGCGTCGGAAACACGCCCTCGCCCGTCGTCGCGATGGCCTCAAAGGAGGGCACGCCGAAGAAATTCAGTTTCGTTTCCATCTCGGCGATCGACTCCGCGTCCGGCACGTCCCGCTTGTTGTACTGCAGCACCCAGGGAAAATTCTCCAGCGTTTTGCCCCCGGCGATCAGGTGTTTCTCGAGATCCAGGAGCGTCTCCAGGTTGGCGTCCATCATGTCCTTCCGGGAATCGGCCACAAAGACGATGCCGTCGACGCCGTTGAGCACGACCCGCCGGGTCTGGGCGTACTGGATCTGACCGGGCACGGTGTAGAGGTTGAATTTGGGCTTCTTGCCGTCGATGTTCCCGACTTCGAGCTGCAGGAAATCGAAGAAGATGGTGCGGTCCTCATTCGTCTTCAGCATGACCATGTCGCCCTTGAGCGCGGGGTCGATGCGCGAGTGGATATACCGCAGGTTCTCCGTCTTCCCCGACATGCCCGCGCCGTAGTAGACGATTTTCAGGTGAATTTCCTTCAATGCCCAGTGGATGAACATGAACCAATCCTTTCTGGTACGCGAAAGACCCGGCCGCGGAGCAAGCCGCCGGGCGCCGGTCCTCAGGACCGGCCGCGGTTTCCGGACCGGCCGTCGGTCAGGGACCGGTCGAGCTCCTCTCCGAGAAGCGTTTCGAAATTGCGGTCGAACATTTTGCCCAGGTCCTGTTCGGGCGCGGTCCGCTCCGAAAGAACGGGAACCAGCTGTTCCACGGCGCGCTTGGTGAACAGCCGGATCATGCCGACGGCGGTGCCGGACTCGAACACGACCGCGAGATGAAAATCCTGCGTGACGGAGCAGACGAACAGGTTCCGCCGCTCGCCCTCGTGGAGCACCATGCGGAACCGCGCGGATTCGCCGAGCAGGCGCGCAATTTCGTTGGACGCCGAATAACTGCCCGCGGCCAGCGCGGCCAGTCCCTCGAGCCGGGTGTCCTTCCAGCCGTCGCCGATTTTCTGGGCGAGTATCCGGCCGGAGCCGTCGACAAGCAGAACGGCCATGAGCCGCAGCTTGGCCGCCAGATCGGCCAGACAGGAGAAGATCCGGTCGAACTGCCCTTTGCTGAGAACCGTGTCCAGGGCGCCGGCGCCCGTGTTTTCATTCATGGCCGTTCCTCACTGCCCGGTGGAGAGACGTTCGATGAGCGGGCCCGGAAGCCCGGCCTCCCGCATTCGGGCCTGCACCGCGGCGATATCGTAGGATTCACGCTTCAGCGTGAACACATCGTCCGAGAGCACGCCGTACGCGGCCCGGGGATCGCCGTCGCGTGGCTGGCCGACGCTGCCGACATTGACCAGATACTTGCGGCCCGGCTGAAAGCGGATCTCGTCCGCAGGCCGCATGAGGATGTCGTGCTCGGGGTCCAGCTCGAAGGCCACGGGCGCGTGGGAATGCCCGACGAAGCACACCGGAACCGTCATGGCTTCCAGGTTGTCCGCGATCTCGTCCTCGGAGAACAGATAATGCCATTTGGCGGGAAAATTCGGAGTGGCGTGCACGGCCAGGAAAGCGTCGTCCACCGCCACCAGCGGCAGGGACGACAGGGCGCTGATCCATCGCGGCTCGATCCGCGTCCGGGTCCACTCGACGGCCGCCCGGGCGTGCGCGTTGAAGGGTTCAATCGGCGTCAGGCCGGCCACACCGTGGTCGTGGTTGCCGGCCACCGTGAACGCGGCTGAATTCAGAACGGTTTCGACGCAGGCATTCGGATCGGGTCCGTACCCGACCAGGTCCCCAAGGCACACGATGCGCTCCACTTTTTCCCTTTCGAGCGCGGACAGGACCGCGGTCAGCGCCTCGAAATTGGAATGGATGTCAGATATGATGCCTGTCTTCACTCACGTACCCCGGCCGGAATAGTTGCAAAAAACGGACCATCGAAAGATAACGCCTTCTTTTTATTAAATTTCCGGCCAATCCGTTTCATTTTGCATTCTATGCCGCAATCTCAATAAGCATAAACAATTACATTAGATCAACCGGATCCGTGTCCAACGACAGTCTCACTTTTCTGTCGAAATCCGAATTTTGAAAATCAGACAGCGCCTTTTTAAGCGCCGCCCTCAGGCGGCCTGCGGACGGGTCCGTGTTTTTGGACTGCCTGAATATGATCTGGTACCGGTACTCATTCTTCAGCCTGGCCAGGGGCGCGGCGGCCGGGCCGAGTATCTCGTACGCGGACGTTTTCGGTATCCGTTCGAGAAAACGGATGGCCGCTTTCTCCGTTTTTTCCGAATCCGGCCCCTTGAACACGGCCAGTATGATCCGGCCGAACGGCGGGTAACCGAGCTCGCCGCGCTGGCGCATTTCCCACTCGTAGAATGATTTGAAATCGTGACGGGTCGCGAATCCGATCACCGGGTGGTCGGGAGAGAGTGTCTGGATGACGACTTCACCGGGCTTGTCCCTGCGGCCCGGACGGCCCGCCGCCTGGGTGAGCAGCTGGAAAGTCCTCTCCGCGGCGCGGAAATCCGGCAGATGAAGCCCGGTGTCCGCGGAGATCACGCCGACCAAAGTCACACCCGGGAAATCGTGACCCTTGGCGACGATCTGGGTGCCGAGCAGAATGTCGCCCTTCCGGCCCTCGAAATCCGTGACCGCCCGGCTGTGCGCGCCCTTGCGCCGCATGGTGTCCAGGTCCATGCGGATCAGCCGGGCCTCGGGAAACAACCGCCGGATCTCCTCCTCGATGCGCTGCGTGCCCGTGCCGCGGCATTGGAGGGACGTGCCCCCGCATCCGGGGCAGGCGTCCGGGGGCTGTTTCTGGTACCCGCAGTAATGGCATTTCATCCTGCGCTCGCTCCTGTGGAACGTCAGGCTGATCTCGCAATGCGGGCAGGATTCGACATGGCCGCAGTCCGCGCACCGGATGTAGGAGGAATAGCCCCGCCGGTTCTGCAGGAGGATGACCTGTTCTCCCGCGGACACGCGCCGCTGAACCGCTTCGAGCAGGGCGGGCGTGAAAATCAGGCTCTTCGTCCCCGGCTTCGCCTCCTTCATGTCCGCCAGCGAGACGGACGGCATGGGGACGCGGTCGACGCGCTCCGGGAGTTCGAGAAGCCGGTATTTCCCGGACACGGCATTGGCGTACGACTCCAGGCTGGGCGTGGCCGATCCCAGCACGACGGTGCAGCCGGCCATGCGGCCGCGGACCAGGGCGGTGTCGCGGCCGTGGTAACGGGGCGAAGGTTCGCTCTGTTTGTAGGAGGGCTCGTGCTCCTCGTCCACGACGATGAGGCCGAGGTTGCGGAGCGGCGCGAACACCGCGGACCTGGGGCCCAGCGCGATGCGGCATCTGCCCTCGCGGATTCGGCGCCAGGCGTCGTATCGCTCGCCCCTGGACTGACGGCTGTGCAGGACCGTGACGCCGTCTCCGAACGCCGCCCGGAACCGCCGGACGGCCAGCGGCGTCAGGCCGATCTCGGGGATGAGCACCAGAGCGTCTTTCCCCTGCGCCAGGCAATGGCGTATCGCCTCGATATAGACCTGGGTTTTCCCGCTTCCGGTGACGCCGTGCAGGAGCACGGCGTGGAAAGCGCCGCTGTCGAGATCGCCGCGGATCGCGGCCGCGGCCGCGGCCTGGGCGTCGGTGAGCCTCACGGGCGCGGCTCCGGCGTCCACCGACGATGCTTCTTCCGAGTCGCGGAACACCTCCTCTTCCCAGACTTCGATCCAGCCCGCTTTTTCCATCCGGCCCAGCACCTGGCTGTCCGCTTCCATGTCCGCCGCGCGGAGTTCGCCGCCCGCCTCGCGGAGCCGATCGAGCGCCGCGGCCTGCCGGGGCGACCGCTTCTTCATGGAGACCCACTCGGTCTCCGAAGGCTCCAGCCGGAGCGTCACCCATTTCTCGGTCTTGACCGTCACGCCCGGCGTGTCGAGGCTGTACTCCACCCGCACCAGCCCCTCGGACGCGAGCCGGTTCAAGGCGTAGCGTATCCCTTTCACGCCCGTTTTTTTCTCCAGCTCCCTCACCGTCAGCCGCTTTCCGGCGGTCAGGCAGTCGAGCACCCGCTGTTCCGGTTCGGTGAGCGGCCTGGGACCCGCGGCCGCGTCCGTGCGCTCCGCGCGGAGCTGGGAGGCGCCGGTCAGACCCGGCGGAAGCGCGGACCTCAGGGTTTCGCCCCAGGAGGCGAAATAATAATCGGACACCCAGGCCGTCAACGCGAGCATGTCCTCCGAAAACACGGGTTCCGCGTCCAGCAAGTCCTCGACCGGTTTCACGTCCGGCACGGAGGTTCGGCCGGACAGGGAGACGGCGAAGCCGACCGCTTTCCTCCGGCCGAACGGGACCAGCACTCGGTGCCCGGGCCTGAGCCCTTCGCGGAAACGCTCGGGAACAGCGTATGTGAGGGGCATCGGCGGAGGGAAGGGGAACACCACGTCGACAAAGCGATTTTCCTGTGCCGCGGTCATGATGCTCAATATACAAAGGGAGAGGTCCAAATGCAAAACAAGTGAACGGACCGGGCGTTTGCCGGGGTTGCCGGACTGCGCCGCAGTTTTACGCGTCTCATCGATCACCTTGACGGCAGGAGCCGGACGGTTTTCAGCCGGAACCCGTATTCGGAATCCGGCCCCGAATAGAGGGCGGACACAGGAGTCGCGTTTTCATCAATGATAAAAAGTCGAACGGCTCAATCCCGCGAAGAGAGACTGGTTCATGGCCTGTCGATCGTCCATGGTCAGGGCCCCGGCTTACTAATTTTCATTTGCATATGGGCTTATTTTATTGTAAATTTTGAGATTGGATTTATATCAAACTGACTCGGAGCAGCCATCGCGTGAAAAAAACCGCTCTTCTGATCCTGCTTGCAGGTCTGATCGCTGCCGGATGCGCCGGCCCCAGGAAGTTAACCGAATCCGGGCCCGCCCCTGATCAAAACGGCCGTGAACCGGACCCCAGGGCCGTGGATCTGTTCATCGACGGCGTCATCCACGACGCGCTGGGCAATACAGCCGCGGCCCTGCTCTCGTACAACGAGGCCCTGCTGTACGACTGGAAATCGCCCGCGCTGAACCGAAACATCGGCCGGAATTATCTGTGGCTGGGCCGTGAGGAGAGCGCCTTTCTCATGCTGAAGCGCGCCGTGACGCTCGACCCGAAAGACGTCGAGTCGCGCAGTCTCATCGCCCGCCTCCTTCTCCAGAAAGGCAACCTGGCCGAAGCCGAGAAGGAATATCGGCATATTCTCCGCCTCGACTCCGCTTCCGTCGAGGCGTATTCCCAGCTCGCCGTCATTCACCTCCGCAAGAACGATCCGGTGAAAGCCGCGGACATGTACCGCAAACTGCTGGCGCACGCGCGCGAATTTGACGCGCGCATGTACTGGGGGCTCGCGGAACTGTACATCAACCAGAACCGCTTTCGCGAGGCCGATTCCGTCTTCCGCCGCCTCCTGCTCATCGATTCGACCGAGGCGTCCGGATACCTCGGGCTCGGCACGGTGCGGGAAGCGGCCGGGGACACGGCCGGCGCCGAGGGTTTCTACCGGAAGGCGCTGGATTTCGATCCGGACCTGAAGGACGCGCGCGAACGGCTCGGCGGCCTGTACGCGGGCAGCGGCCGCACCGATCTGGCGCTGGATCTGAACCGCGAAGCCGTGACCCGCGATTCCTCCGACCTGGGCGCGTGGCTGTCCATCGGCGACCTGCACCGGCAGCGCGGCGACACGGCGCTGGCCTTCGAGACCTATCGGTCCGCGGCTGTCCGGTTTCCGGACGCCTGGCAGCCCGGCTTGAGCCTCGGCCGCCTCATGCTGGACGCGGGCCGGAACCGCGAAGCGTTCGAAGAATTCTCGAAAGTCGTCGGGATGTCGCAGGACAATTATCTCGGCCACCTTCTCGGCGGCGTGGCCCTGCTCCAGATGGACAGCGTCTCCGCGTCCGTCCCGTGGTTTGAACGGGCGCTCGGGATCAACGCGGACGAGCCGATGGCGAATTTCTATCTCGGCAGCGCTTATCTCCAGCTCGAGCGGCCTCAGGAGGCGGTCCCCTTCCTGAGCCGTGCCCTCCAGGGCCGTCCCGACTGGGTCGGGGCCATGTCCTCGCTCGCCGGCGCGTACGAGAGCCTGAAATCCTTCGACCTGGCGGACACCCTGTACACGCGGGCGCTCCGCCTGGAGCCGGAAAATGCCACGGTCCTGAACAATTACGCGTACAGCCTCACGGAAAGGGGCGTCCGGCTGGACGAGGCCCTGGCGATGTCGCGAAAAGCGATCGAAAAAGAGCCGGAGAACGGCGCTTTTCTGGACACCATGGGATGGATTTTCTACCGTCTGGGCGAAGCGGAAAAAGCCCTGCCGTTCATCGAACGGGCTTTCGGCATGAGAAACGACAGCCCCGAGGTCATCGAGCATCTCGGGGACGTGTACGACAAACTCGGCCGGAAAGAGGACGCGGTCCGGATGTGGGAGAAGGCGCTCGAATTCCGCAAGGGAAACCCGGGCCTGCTGAAAAAGCTCGGCCGCGGCCCCGAAGGGACGCCGTGACCGCGAAGAACGCTTCTGCCCGCGGTCTCGCGGTTTTATGCGCCGCGGCATGCGTCTGGATGCTTTCCGGATGCGCCGGCTCCCTGACCGGCCGCAGGTCCGCGCCCCCGATGGCGCCGGACGATCTCCTGGCCCTCGTGCGGAAGCACGCGGAGCGGCTCGAAACGTTTCAGGGCCGCGGCTGGTTCACCGTGTTTTCGGACCAGGGGTCCTTCCGGGGCGAAATCCGGATCGCTGCGCGGCCGCCCGATTCCATCTGGATCAAGCTCGAAGGCCCCCTGGGCATCGACCTGGTGACCGCCAGTTTCGCGTCCGGCCGCGCCGTGTACTACAGCCCCTGGATGAAGGCGGACACTTCCGACTCCTCCGGCGCGCGCCGGTCCTTCGCCGGTCTCTTCCCCACGGGCCTGGACTCGCTGACCGTGATGTCCGCCCTGTTCGGGCTGCCCGTTCCGCCCGCGGGCGGGCCGGACTCGCTGCGGTCCATGACATCCGAAAAAGGCCGTTACGTCCTGCGCGTGGGGCCCGACCAGTCCCTCTGGGTGGAGACGAAAGGGCCGGTCGTCCGGCGCTGGGAGAAGCGACAATCCTCCGGGGACGTCGCCTGGGCCTATGAGGCGGATCAGTTTCATACCAGCGGCGGCATTCGGCTCCCCAGGCGGATCCGGTTCATCCAGGAAGCGTCCGGCCCGGGCGCGGCCGGGGAAGTGGTGTTGTACTACGAACTCATCCAGACCAACCAGCCTCTGAAAAAAGGGTGGTGCGATGTCAGACTCCCGAAAAACGCGGAAAGCCGCCCGCTCTGAACGGGACGGCCGGAGATCCCGGGCCCGGTCCGGCTCCGTTTCCGTGGTGGTTCCCCTGTACAATGAGCGGGAATCCCTTCCCGAACTGAACCGCGAGATCCGTCTGGCCTGCCGGGCGGCCGGGCTGCGTCACGAGGCGATTTACGTCGACGACGGCTCCACGGACGGTTCTTTCGAGGCCCTCATGGAACTGAGACGGACGGACCGCTCCGTCCGGATCATCCAATTGCGGAAAAATTTCGGAAAATCCGAGGCGCTGGCCGCGGGCTTCGAGGCGGCGTCCGGGGATTTCGTGGTCACGCTGGACGCGGACCTGCAGGACGACCCGTCCGAGATCCGGGCGCTCATCGCGAAACTCGAAGAGGGATGGGATCTCGTCTCCGGATGGAAAAAGAACCGCCGGGACCCGGTTTCGAAACGCTGGCCCTCCAAGTTCTTCAACCGCACGACCTCGCTCCTGGTGGGCCTCAAGCTCCACGACTACAACTGCGGCCTCAAGGCCTACCGCGCCGAGGTCGTCAAGACCGTCAAGGTGTACGGCGAGCTCCACCGTTACATCCCCGCCCTG
>JAUCQC010000262.1 GCA_030372965.1 bacterium | reverse complement strand
TTCGGAAGTCGTCGGCAGCGTCAGATGTGTATAAGAGACAGCCACGGTCCGGATCGTTTCGCCGGTTTCATCGTTGAGTTCCGTCGGAAACGGGCCGTTTCCGACCCGCGTCGTGTAGGCCTTGACCACGCCGATGACCCGGTCGATGATGCGCGGGTTCATCCCCAGGCCGGTCGAGGCGCCTCCGATCGTGGTGTTCGAGGAAGTGACGAAGGGATAGGTTCCGAAATCGATGTCCAGCATCGTGCCCTGAGCGCCTTCGAGCAGGATGGTCTTTCCGGACGACCGGGCCTCGCGGATTTTCTGCCCGACGTCAGCCACGCAGCCTCCAACCTTCGAAAGAAACCGCCGGAGCGTCGAGACGACGGCCTCACCGGAGGGGCCGTCTGTGTCGTACAGCCTGCGGAGGATCTGGTTTTTCGCCTGCACCGTCTGCCGGACCTTGGATTCCCATCCGGCGGGATCGAGGAGCATTCCGACGCGGATGCCGATGCGGTTCGCTTTGTCCGCGTAAGCCGGACCGATGCCCCTTCCGGTCGTCCCGATGCGCTCGCCGACGGTCTCCTCCTCGAAGGCCCGGTCCAGAAGGTTGTGATACGGCAGAATGAGATGGGCGTTCGGGCTGATGAAGAGACGGCCGAGCACGTCGATGCCCCTGGCCTCGAGGCCGCCGATTTCCTCAAGAAGCGATTCCGGATTGACGACCACGCCGTTGCCCATGAGGCAGACCGTGTGGGGCCTCAGGATGCCGCTGGGGACCTGGTGCAGGATGTATTTTCCGCCGTTGAACAGCACGGTGTGGCCGGCGTTGGGCCCTCCCTGGAAACGGGCCACCACGTCGCATTTTTCGCCGAACAGGTCGACGATCTTCCCCTTTCCCTCGTCCCCCCACTGTGCGCCGACGATCAGCTGGACCGAGAACGGCTCATCAAGCAAAACTGGCAATGGCGGCTTCCTCTTGGTCGTGCATTTCAAAAATCCGGTCGAGTTTGGTGATCTCCAGGAGCGAGCGGGCCTTTTTCCCGACGTGCAGGAGTTTCAGCTGTCCGCCGCGGCTCCGCACCGTGCTGAGGCCGCCGATGAGGATGCCGAGTCCCGAACTGTTCATCCAGTCCACCTTGGACATGTCGACCAGAAACCGCACCTTCCCCGCCTCGATGCACTCGTGGATTTTCTCGGACATCAGCGTTGCATCCGGCCCCCCGATCATCGGACCTTCGAGGCGCAGGAGAACGACGCCCGACTGCTCCTGGACGGCGAATTTCATGGGATCACCCCGTTACTTTTTCCGTTTGGCCATCTTCAGTTCCGTGCCGATGCCCTTGCGCATGTAGTACTCGTAGGCGATCGGCGAGGCGACGAACACCGTGGAATAGCACCCGACGATGGTGCCGAGCAGCATGGCGAAAGAGAAGCCGCGGATCACTTCTCCCCCGAACAGAAAGAGGATCAGGCAGACCGCGAACACGGTGAGCGCGGTGATGATGGTCCGGGAGAGGGTCTCGTTGACGCTGCGGTTCATGACCTGCAGGAGGCTCTCGTTCCGGTGGAGCTTCGCGTTCTCGCGGAGACGGTCGAAGATGACGATGGTGTCGTTCAGCGAATACCCTACGATGGTCAGGAAGGCCGCGATTTCCTTGAGCGAGATCTCCCAGTTCAGGATCGGGAAGAATCCGAGCACCACCAGCACGTCGTGGAACACCGCGGCCACGGCGGCCACGGCGAAAATGAACTCGTAGCGGATGGCCACATACATCAGGATGAGCGCCAGTGAGACCAGGATCGCCAGAATGGCCTTGTTCCTCAGTTCCTTGCCGATCTTGGGTCCGACGGTGTCGATCTGCCGCAGCTCGTAGCCGTTTGTGGCGGGATCGGCGGAGAAAGCGGACTGGATCCGTTCGGCCACGGCCTGCGCGCTGACGTCCTTCTGCTGTTCGACGTAGATGAGAAACTCATTCTCGCCGCCGAATTTCTTGATCTCGCTGCCGCCGAACCCGGCGGCGCCGAGGACGCGCCGGATATCCTCCGTTTTCACCTCGGTCTTGAAGCCGACGGCGACGGATGTGCCGCCCTTGAAATCGATGCTGTAATTGTATCCGCCCCGAACGAATACGGCGGCGATCCCGGCCAGGATCAGCGCGGCGGAAAACACATAGGCGGTTTTCCGCTTCGATATGAAATCGATGTTCGGTGTCTTGAAAAAATGCATCATGTGCTTTGCCCTCTCGTCAATTCCGGGAATGGTCCGTTAAATGCTGAGCTTCGTAAGCGTGAATCGGGAGGTGATGTGGTCATAGATGGTCCGGGTCACGACGATGGCCGTGAACAGGTTGACGACCAGCCCGATCATCAGCGTCACGGCGAAGCCCCGGATGGCGCTCGTGCCGAAATAATAGAGCACGATCGCGGTCAGGATCGTGGTGACGTTCGCGTCCGCGATCGCGGTGAAAGCCTTGGTGTAGCCGGCCTCGATGGCCGCCCGGACGGTCTTGCCGGCGGTCAGCTCTTCGCGGATGCGCTCGAAAATCAGCACGTTGGCGTCGACCGCCATGCCGATGGTCAGCACGATTCCCGCGATGCCGGGCATGGTCAGGGTGAACCGGAACTGCGCCAGGGCCGCGATCAATATCAGGATGTTCAGGAAAAGCGCGATGTTCGCGATGATGCCCGCCCCCCGGTAATAGACGAGCATGAAAACGACCACCAGAATCGACGCGATCAGCGCCGACCAGGCGCCCTTGGTGATGGAGTCCAGTCCGAGCGAGGGTCCGATGACGCGCTCCTCGATGATGGAGACCGGGGCGGGCAGGGCGCCCGCGCGCAGGACGATCTGCATCATCTTGGCCTCCTGCATGTCGCCGATTCCGGTGATGCGGCCGCGGCCGTCCGGAATCTTGGTCTGGATGGTGGGGGCCGACACCACGCGCTTGTCGAGGATGATGGCAAGCCGCTTGCCGATGTTGGCGCCCGAGACGCGCGAGAAAATGCGCGCGCCCTGGCGGTTCAGCTCGAAATTGACCTCGGGCCGGCCGGCGCTCTGGACGTCCTGCCCGATGGTCACCTGGGCGTTGGTCAGGTACTTGCCGGTCAGTTCGGCCTCTTTCTTGACGAGGTAGAGTTCACGGAACACCTTGTCCCCGACGTTGTGCGTCTCGGAGGACCACAGCAGCTGCGCGTCCGGGGGGATGCAATTGCGGACATCCTCGCGTGCCAGTATCCGGTCGACGGCCTTGACGTTCTCGATCGGAACGCTGACCTCGTGCCCGCCCTGGGTGTTCCGCAGAAGCGAGATGAACGGGTTCTCCTCGAACGTGCCCTCGTCCACGACCACCGAAGTGTCCCCGTTCGCCTCCCCGGCGGCACCGGATTCGCCGAAGAGCTCGCCGACGCTGATAGCCTTGTCCTGGGCGTCCTTCCTGTCGGCGTCCTTCCTGTCGGCGTCCTTCGCGGCCGGTTCTGCCGCCGCGGGTTTCGCGGCCGGCCCCTTGCGGTCCGCGGCCACGACCTTGTCGATCCGGTCGATGGTCTCTCCGAAAACGGACTGGTCCTTCAGCATGGCGAATTCAAGGAGCGCGGTCTTGCCGATGAGATTCTTGGCCTGCTCGGTGTCGGAGATGCCGGGAAGCTCGATGAGAATGCGGGTGGTCCCCATGTGCTGGATGGAGGGTTCGGAAACGCCGAACTGGTCCACCCGGTTCCGGAGAATTTCGAGCGAACGGTTCATGGCCTCCGACGCCTGTTTGTTCAGGTAATCCAGTATCTTGGCGTTCGAATCCCCGTATTCGCCCCAGTAGCGGTTGAAGGGGATGTTCTCCTTCACGAAATGCCGGTTCAGGATGACCAGGAAGTCCTCGCTGCTGACGTTCATTTCCTGCTTGGATGACTCGATCAGCCGGTTCAGCGTCTCGTCCTGCACCTTCGCCAGCTGCTGGATCAGGGTCGGCAGATCCACTTCGAGGGTGACGTACATGCCGCCCTGCAGATCCAGTCCCAGACGGACGGATTTGTTCATGATGGGGATCAGGCGGCCCGAGGAGGCGTATTCCGCCTTCTGATCCGCCGTCAGGGTGTAAAGCCTGAAGGTGGGCCAGAGGGCGTACAGCGCCCAGGCGACCAAAAGGACGATCAGGATGGTCTTGAACAGAAGTTTACCGCGCATATCACTCTCTCCTTAGACGAAAAAAACGAAAGATAACCGATGAAAAATCAAGAATTTTAATATAAACCATTTTTACTGTTTTTGCAAGTTTTTTTTCACCCTGTCCCCCCCGCTTCCAGATCCACCTGCACCACCTGCCGCATGGATTCGCCCAGACACAATTCCCCGACTTTTCGGAAATGCTGGGGGATGTCGCTGACGAAAAACCGCGGTTCGGAAGCGGGGCCGGGCCCCCCGTCGATTCCGTCCGCAAGAAGCCTATCCGAAACGGTCCGCGCGGTCTCCTCGGCGGAATCGATCAGCACCACGCCTTCGCCCATGATTTTCTGAATCACGGGTTTCAGAAGCGGATAGTGGGTGCACCCCAGAACCAGCGTGTCCACGCTTTTCCCGATGAGCGGCCTCAGGTACAGTTCAGCCACCTGTCCGGTGACATCCCCATCCAGCCATCCTTCCTCCACAAGCGGGACGAAAAGCGGGCACGCCTGCGTGAACACCGAAACGCCCGGCCGCCTGGCGGCAAACGACCTTTCATAGGCGCCGCTCAGCACGGTGGCCCGGGTGCCGATCACGCCGATGCGGCCGGTCCGCGTGGCGGCCAGCGCCGCCTCGACGCCCGGCTCCACGACGCCGAGCACCGGCAGGGGAAACGCCTCCCGCAGGGAATCGAGCGCGATGGACGAGACCGTGTGACAGGCCACCACGACCATCTTTACGCCCTGGCCGGTCAGAAACCGCGTGTCCTGGAACGCGAAATCGTACACCACGCGGGGCGATTTGGTCCCGTAGGGGACGCGGGCCGTGTCCCCGAAATAGACCAGGTTTTCCGCCGGAAGACGCCGCCGGATCTCCCGGACCACGGTCAGGCCGCCGATGCCGGAATCGAAAATGCCGATGGGCCTGACGTCCTTCATCCGATTTCTTCCTCGGATTTTTTCTTGAAGATAGAAAGGCTTTCGCACAGGGCCTCCGCCACGCTCTGCTGAAAGGACCGCGTCCGGAGCAGACGTTCCTCGTGGGCGTTGGACAGGAACGCCGTCTCGACGAGAATGCCCGGCATGCTGGCGCCGATCAGGACGAGCAGCCCCATCTGGTGGACGCCCTGGTCTGGAATTTTCGTCCGCCGGCCGAGATTCTGGTTGACCAGCTCGGCGAGCTGCTGGCTCTCCTTCAGGTAGGAACTGAGCGCGATGGCGTTGAGGATGTAGTCGAAATCCTGGTATTCCTGGTAGGCCTCGGGCGCCTCTTCGTACTGGATCACCGAGTTCTCGCGCCGGGCGACCTCGACGGCCTGCTGGGTCTTGCCGACGCCCAGGAAATAAGTGGAGTACCCCCTGGCGCTCCGGCTGGCGTTGGCGTTGGCGTGGATGCTGATGAAGAGTTTGCCGCCCTGCGCGTTCGCGAACTGCCCCCTCTCCTTCAGGCCGACAAAGACGTCGGTGCTCCGGGTCATGAGAACGCGGGTTTTCGGCAGGGCGGCCTTCAGCAGATCCCGGAGCCGCAGGCCGATCTCCAGGTTGACATCCTTCTCCTTGGTGCCGGACCGTCCGATCGTCCCGGGATCCCGTCCGCCGTGGCCAGGGTCGATGATGATGGTGTCGATGAGCCAGCGGCTCTTGACGGCGTCCGGCACAGCCGCGGCCGCGGCGATCCGGCCGGTTTTCTCCGACGACCAGACCGATAAAGTGACGCCGTTCGCGTCGACCGACACCTGCCGGTCGATGATGTCCTTGTCGAAAAGAAAGGACAGCTGGGCGGATTTGTCGAACTGGTAGGAGACCATTTTCCGGAAAATGCCGGTGATGCCCTCGGAGGCCATCTGAACGGTGTCCAGAACGCCCCCGTAGAGGGTCATGTGCAGCCATCCCTGCTGTACGGAAACGGCGATGTCACTGGGAGAAAAACGTCGGGTTGTGTGCAGACGGATCACGACGCCGTTGCCTTTGGCTTCCGCGTCGAAATCGGTGATGTTGCGCCGAACCTTCGAGAGTAAAAGGACCCGTCTTTCCTTCTGCAGGTCCGGCCTGTACGGGAACGAACCGCCGAGCGCGTCCAGGAAATGGACCAGGGGAACAAAGAGCCGGCCGTTCATCGAGGCCGCGGGCAGGGCCATGTGCACGACCGCGTCGTCGATCATGATAAACGGATTGTACGGCGAGATCTTGACCGAACGGGAACCGATCCGGAGCACGGCCTTTCCGTTGCGGGCGTTGACATAGGATGCGAATCCCAGGGCGTCGGCGAATTCCTCGACCGAAATGTACAGGACGCGTCCGCGCTCGAACGCGGCCACGGTGTACGAAACCGGATCGCCCTCGAAACCGATCTGGAGTTTGGCCGTGTCGGCGAACGGGCCGGTCCGGTCCGCGGGAAACAGGCCCAGTGTCAGCAGAAGAACGGCGGCGGTCCGCGCGCCGGCTGCCGGTCTCATCTTTCCTTCCGTCCGCGCAGTCGGTCCAGGCTGCGGCCGGCTTTTCGCAGCGTCGCCCGGTCCTTCTCGGACAGCGTCTCCGATCCGTCGCGGTTGACCCGGTCGAGGATCTCGTTCACGGCCTCATTGAGCGAATCGCTCTCCTCGCGCCGCCGCACGGCGAGGCGAAACCGGCGCCTGCGGCGCCAATCACCGAGAGCCGCGATCGGAGAGCGCACGCGACGGCCGGCGATCAGCAGGGCGGCGCCCACCAGCATGCCCCCGAGATGCGCGAAATGGGCGATGCCGTCCGGACTGCCGAGCACGCCCAGCAGGAGCGACAGGAAAGCGAGCCCGAGCGCCAGCACCTTGGCCTTCATCCGCACCGGGAGGATGAAAAACAGGAGGAGATTGAGCTCGCGTTCCGGATAGGAGAAAGCGTAGGCGGCCAGTACGCCGGACACGGCGCCGGAGGCGCCGATGGTGGGAACCGGGGAGTGCGGCGTGATCAGGGCGTGAAAAACACCGGCGCCGGCGCCGCAGATCAGGAAATACCGGAGAAAGGCGCCGAACCCCCAGTCGCGCTCCAGTTCGGATCCGAACGCCCACAGCGCGTAGAGATTGAAGAACAGATGAATCCAGTCGCCGTGCAGGAACATGTAGGTGACGAACGTCCAGAGACGAAGCCCGCTCCACGCGGCAGCCGGTGTCAGGCCGAAATTCCAGGTGACCGCAGGATCCCACATCAGCTGCGCCACGAACCCGATGCCGTTCAGCAGCAGGAGGATCTTGATGGCCTCGCCGACGCCGCCGTTCCGCCCGAAAGAGCGGAAGCGGCCGGATGAAGGTCCGTAAGGCATGGCCCCCGCCTAGTACAGCTCGACCCGGATGCCGCCGCGGAAACCGATGCCGGAAAGATCCACCTCCTCCCAGGTGGGCATGCCGCTGACCTTTTTCCGGTCCGCTTTCACCGTGCATCCGTTATAGAATGCCTCCAGCGTGAGAGACGACCGGGTGCCGATGGTCAGCTCCGCTCCGGCCCGGGCCATCCACCCGAATCCGCCGAACCGCGCATTGTCCTTGTCGCCGGTCTCGTAATTGGTGTACTTGTCGAACAGGAGTTCGTAGGCCAGGCTCCCGCCGATGTAATACCCGAGCGGCGGTTGGAAGGGAATGTGCACGGTGACGTTGGCCGTGAGGGGGATGATGGTCGTGGAATATTCCAGCGGCGTGCTGACCAGGTGAACCTCGCTCCCGGCGCCCGTCCGGGACGTGTCGATTCCTGTCTCCTCACGGTACCCCTTGTGGTAGAGCGAGACGCCCAGTCCGAGATCCACACGTTCGTCCACTGAGACGCCGTAATTCGCGCCGAAAATGAGGCCCGTCCGGCGCGCGCCCTTGGGATTGAGCACGCCGCCCTGGATTTCGAGAAAACGCATTTCCTGGGCCGACGCGGCGCAGAACCCTCCGACACACAGCAGAAGCGCGAGACCTCGGCTGATTTTCATGTGGTGTCCTCCTTCGGCTGGGATGAAAAAAAAACGGTCCGGGCCTTCCCGGCCCGGATCCATTCAAAGATCATTGCACGACCAGATTGACGAGTTTGTTCTTCACGACAATGGCCTTCCGCAGGGTCGTCCCTTCGAGATGGCGCGACAGCTTCGGGTCCTTCCGGACGGCGTCGAGCACCGCGGCATCCTCCGCCCCGGCCGCGACTTCCACCTGCCCGCGGACCCTGCCGTTGATCTGAACCGCCATGGACACCGTGTCGGCCTTCAGCTTCGACGCGTCCCATTCGGGCCATTTTGCGTTGAACACACTGCCCGCGTGACCGGTCCGGGACCAGAGTTCCTCTCCCAGGTGCGGGGCGAACGGCGCGATGAGAAGGGCCAGCTTCTCGATCGCGTTCCCCAGAACCTCGGCGTTCTGGGCGTCCGGACCGAGATCCTGGACGTAGAGATAGAGGGCGTTGACCAGTTCCATGATCCGGCTGATGGAGGTGTTGAACTGAAACCGGCCCAGGTCGTTCGTGACCGCCTGCACGGCGTGATGGAGCGTGCGTTCCAGTTCCGTCGACCGGGCGGTCTCGGCCCCGCGTGGCGGGTTCTCCAGGACGGTCTCGACGATCCGCCAGACGCGGTTGAGAAACCGGTGCACGCCCTGTATGCCCTCGTCGGACCAGTCGCCTCCAACCGTGTAGTCGCCCATGAACATAAGATAGACGCGGAACACGTCAGACCCGTACTTTTCGACGTAGGGATCGGGATTGATGACGTTGCCTCGCGATTTCGACATCTTGGCGCCGGCGTTGGTGATCACGCCCTGATGAACCAGGCGCGTGAACGGCTCGTCGAACGGCAGCCAGCCGAGCCGGTGCAGGACCTTGGTGATGAAACGCGCGTAGAGCAGGTGCATGACGGCGTGCTCCGAACCGCCGACGTACTGGTCCACCGGAAGCCACCGCGCGACGAGCTCCCGGTTGAAGGGCGCGGTGTCGATTTTGGGATCCGGGTACCGCAGGTAATACCAGGAGGAGCAGACGAAGGTGTCCATGGTGTCGGCCTCGCGCCGGCCGGGCTTTCCGCAGGACGGGCAGGGCGCGGTCATCCATTCCGGATTGGTGGTCAGCGGCGACTGGCCGGCGCCGGTGAATTCGACCTTCTCCGGCAGGAGCACCGGAAGCGCGTCCTCCGGAACGGGCACCATGCCGCACGCGTCGCAATACACCATGGGAATCGGCGCGCCCCAGTAACGCTGGCGCGAGATGAGCCAGTCGCGGATCCTGTAATTCACCTTCCGGCCCCCGGCCTGGAGCTTCTCCAGGTGCCGGATCACGGCCTCCCGGCCCGTTTCGGAGGGCTGCCCGTCAAAGGGCCCGGAATTCACCATGATCCCGGGATCCACGTAGGCTTCCGACAGCGCGCCGCGCGGGGATCCGTCCGGGCTGATTACCTCGGTGATCGGAAGCCCGTATTTCCGGGCGAAATCGAAATCACGCGTGTCATGCGCCGGAACGGCCATCACCGCGCCGGTGCCGTATGATAGAATCACGTAATCGGCGATCCAGACGGGCACTTTTCGGCCGTTGACCGGGTTGACGCAGAAGCTGCCGGTGAACACGCCCGTCTTCTCCCGTTCGGTGGACGTGCGGTCTATTTCGGACTGGCGCCGCGCGCGGTCCACAGCCGCTTCCACTTCGGCCTTCCGTTCCGGCGTGGTCAGCGGGGAGACCAGCGGATGCTCGGGCGCGAGCACCATGTAGGTGACGCCCCAGAGCGTGTCCGGCCGGGTGGTGAAAACCTCGATTTCGCCTTCACGGCCGTCGAGCGGAAAACGGACGAAGGCGCCCTCGCTCCTTCCGATCCAGTTCCGCTGCATGATCTTTGTCTTTTCAGGCCAGTCGACCCGGTCCAGTCCCTCCAGGAGCGCGTCCGCGAATTCCGTGATCTTGAAGAACCACTGTTCGAGATCCTGGCGCACGACCTCGGTCTCGCATCGCTCGCAGCGGCCGCCCTCGGCCTGTTCGTTGGCCAGCACCGTCTTGCAAGATGGGCACCAGTTCACCGGCGCCTTTTTCCGGTACGCCAGACCGTTCCGGTAGAGCAGCAGAAAGAGCCACTGTGTCCAGCGGTAATAGGCGGGATCGCTCGTGTTGATCTCCCGGTCCCAGTCGTACATCGCGCCCATGTTTTCCAGTTGCTTCCGGATGCTGCGGATGTTGGACGCGGTCGACACCGCCGGGTGAACGCCGACCTTGATCGCGTAATTCTCCGCGGGCAGGCCGAACGCGTCGTATCCCATGGGCTCAAAGACGCGGTATCCCTGCATGCGCTTGAAGCGCGCCCAGGTGTCCGTGGGCCCGTAATTCCACCAGTGCCCGATGTGCAGCCGGTCGCCGGACGGGTACAGAAACATGACCAGACAGTACAGTTTTTTCTCCGTTTCGGTCATGTCGGTCCTGTACAGCCCGGTGTCAGACCAGATTTTCCGCCATTTATGTTCGATCTCGGAAAAAGGATATTGACTCATGCCTGATTTTGCCCCTTGCTTAGGAAAAGGCTTTCGTGATTTCGAATAATATACGAATACGGAATTGAAAAGAAAAGATTTTTTTGATGCATTTGATTAAAAACCAAAGGGTTGATGCAGGAAGCACCACGCGGCGGAACGGATCAGGATGAAGAAGAGAAAAGCGGCGGCAAAACCCGCCGGCCTGCGCCAGCGGGAGGTAAAAAGCCTGGAAGCCAGAAATCCAAAAGGCATCAGTACGGCCAGCCAGAACAGTATCTCCGACAGCCGGCCTTCGCCCATCCCGAGGGCATCCGGCAGGTAGTCGTCCGGAACGGTCAAAGAACGTCCGGCCGGCCGGCCGTTCACGTAAAGCGCCGAATACCCGCGGTTGAAAACCGCATCCACCCGAAGCCAGCCGCGGTTCAGGAACACGCCCGGGGCGGATGCCATTTTGAGGGAACCGTTCGGGCCGGCCTGTTCCGTCCGCACGCGGAATACCAGATCAGCCCCGTCCTGGGCCAGCGTGAAATTCCGCTCCTGTGTGTTTCCGGACAGGGTGACGATGCGCGCAGGACCGGATTGCGACGGATACTGGGTCCTGAGCCGCACCGTCAGGATCATTGAAGAGGCGCGTCTGACCGGATCCATGACAGGATCCGTCGGATCGACGCTCCGGAGCGGCCGTTCCCCGTTGACGCGGATACCGGACCCGTTCCCGTTCCATTCAAGACGCTCCGCCGTCATCCGGAACAGGCCGCCTTCCGCGGTTTTGGAAAAAACGGTGTCCCCCCGGCCCTCCCGGAAGTCGAAGTGGAGCAATGCATTCCGGAAATCTTCCGCGGTCTCCCGGGCCGGCACGCCCCCGCTTCCCGCGCATCCGCCTTTCGGTCCCGTTTTCAGGACGATTTCACTGATCTCCCCGACCCAGGGCCGGTCGCGCGTGGCTTCATTGCCGATGAGGAGCGGGAACCCCGACTCCCAGGTCTGAAAACCGTTCCGTATCGAGGGCCAGGCGCAAAGTCCGGCCAGACCGGCGCCGTACAGAACAACCAGAACCCACGCGGTTTTTCTTTTTCTCCGGCCGTTCAACGCCGGATTGGGACGGCGGCTGGAACACCAGACCGAAGCGAGCCGGAACCCCATCAGCGTGCCGAAACCGTTCATCGCCAGGTCGTTGAGGGTGGTGGACCGTCCCGGCAGAAAGAGCTGCGCGGTCTCGATGAAAGCGCTGACGGCCAGACCCGCGGCCGCGGTTCGCACGATATGATTCGCGGAATTGCCGCCGAACCGGGCGGGATAGGCCATCGGCAGAAGAAATCCGAACGGCAGAAACAGGACGATATTGTTCAGGATATCCAGGGGACCGAGATAGATCAGGTCCTGAAGAACGTCCAGCGGGTTGGAGCGGTGCAACAGGTCGAGGGTCCGAAAAGACGGCCGGTAGGGCGCCAGCGTCAACAGGGCCAGGTAGAACATGAAGACCCAGAACCGCCATTTCCAGGCGGCCCCGGCCGGGACACCCTGGACGGTCCGGCTGATCGTTGTTTTGCCTTGACAATACAGAGGCATTCCTCTAAATTATTCTCAGACGTCCATACTCAAGAGACCGGGGACCATCCGGAGGGCATTCCGTGAACAGAAAGAGAAGAAGGCTGATTGTCATCGGCGACCGCGTGCTGATCCGCCCGGATGACGGCGTCGACCGGACCGCCGTCGGATTGTACCTCCCGCAGACGGTGCTGGACAAGGACGCGGTTCAGAGCGGCATCGTGGCCGCCACGGGGCCGGGATTGGCCCTTCCGGACCCGGGAGGGGCTGACGAGGAGCCGTGGAAACGCCCGGCATCCACGGCGCAGCACGTGCCCATGCAGGCCCGGGAGGGCGATGTCGCCATCTTTCTCAGAAAAGCGGCCGTGGAAATCAAGTACGAGGAGAAAACCTATCTGGTCATCCCGCAGGCGGCCATCCTGGTCCTGCTGCGCGACGCGGACCTGGAGGAGTGACGGACCCTCCGCTCCTCTGAATCTGATCGCTCGCGCGTTCCCCGGTCGCGCGATGCGGAAAGGGCCGCGGAAGCTTCAATCAGCCGCTCCACACTCCCGATTCCGAGCCGTCCGGACGCTTGAAGGCGACCGGCGGGTCTGAATTCCGCTTTCCTCTCCCCTTTTTGCGCTCCCCGCTGTGCGCCATGCCCCGTGCTCCATGCGCTTTCAGAGGCCTTTCGCCACGAGATCCCCCACCTCGGTCGTGGAATAGCCCATCTTGCCCGCGCTGAGGCTTTTCAACTTGTGCGCCGTCACGTCCATCACGGACCGTTCGATGGCCTCCGCCGCGGCCGTTTCTCCCAGGTGATCGAGCATCATCATTCCGCTGCAGATCGCGGCCAGCGGGTTGATGACGTTCTTCCCCGTGTATTTGGGGGCGGATCCGCCGATGGGCTCGAACATGCTGACGCCCTCGGGGTTGAGGTTGCCGCCCGCGGCGATGCCCATGCCGCCCTGAGTCATGGCGCCGAGATCGGTGATGATGTCGCCGAACATGTTGTCGGTCACGATGACGTCGAACCATTCGGGATTCTTCACCATCCACATGCAAGTCGCGTCGACATGGTAGTATTCCCGCTTGATGTCCGGGTATTCCTTCTGCCCCACCTCGTGGAACACGCGCTCCCACAGGTCGAACACGTAGGTCAGCACGTTGGTCTTGCCGCAGAGCGCGAGGGTCTTCTTCCGGTTCCGCTTCCGCGTCACCTCGAAGGCGTAACGGACGCACCGCTCGACCTGGAAACGGTTGTAGACATTGCTCTGCACGGCCACCTCGTGCGGCGTGCCCTTCATGGTCACGCCTCCGGTGCCCGTGTAGATTCCGCCCGTGTTCTCGCGCACCACGATGTAATCGATGTCCGCCGGTCCCTTCCCCCGGAGCGGTGTCTCGACGCCCGGGTACAGCTTGACCGGACGCAGGTTGATGTACTGGTCAAGTTCAAAACGCAGCCTGAGCAGAATGCCCTTCTCGAGTATGCCCGGTTTGACGTCCGGATGGCCGATGGCGCCCAGGAAAATCGCGTCGAATTTCCTCAGTTCGGAAGCCGCCGAGTCTGGAAGCACCTCACCGGTTTTCATGTACCGCTCGCCCCCGAAATCGAAATGCGTGAAATCGAGTTTGAAACCGAATTTCCGTGAGGCGGCATCGAGCACTTTGACGCCCTCGGTCACGACTTCGGGTCCGGTTCCGTCTCCGGGGATGAGGGCGATTTTGTAAGACTTCTGGCTCACGCGGGGTTTCCTTTCAATGGATGAGCGCGGGGGGGCCGGCGGTCGCGCCGGTCACCGCCCCAGCATGTTGTGTTTTTTGGCGTACTCGAAAATCCCTCCGGCCGCGACAATGGCCGACACGTC
This sequence comes from bacterium, assembly GCA_030372965.1. Classification (GTDB taxonomy): domain Bacteria; phylum Zhuqueibacterota; class QNDG01; order QNDG01; family DTFT01; genus JAFGAX01. The sequence continues at coordinate 20,754 of JAUCQC010000262.1, read as the reverse complement.
CCCCAGAGGCGAAAGGGGATATTCCTTCTTCGTGCTGAGATCGCGCAGGAGATTCGCGCCGGTGTCGATTTCCAGGTCCTCGTTCGTCCGGATCTCCTGGGGCAGGGAAACCCGGCATTCGTACGGGATGAAATACCCCCCGTCCACGGCGTTCCGGTAGAAAATGCGCGCGTACGATTCGGCGATCACGACCTGCACTCCGGCCATCTGGAGGGCGACCGGCGCGTGCTCGCGCGAGGACCCGCAGCCGAAGTTGCGGCCGCCGACGACGATCGAGAAGCACGACAGGTCGTTGCCAGGCTCCACGAACGGCAGGTTCCCGTTCGGCAGTCCGGACTGGTGGATGGGCACGCCGGACAGGGCGAATTGCCCGTAGAGCTTCCGCTCCTGCGGGTCGTCCAGGTTGTACACGAGGTGCTGGGCGGGAATGATCTGGTCCGTGTCGACGTCGTTCCCGAGAACGAAGGCTTTCCCTCGGATGAGGCTCACGGGCATGGGCTCCTTCTGTTGTGCGTCCGGTTGCGGGCCCGTTCCGGCGGTTCGGCCGGACCCGGGGGCTTGATGTTTCGGGAGTTCCGTCACAGCACGTCCCGGGGATCCGTGATTCGGCCCTTCAGCGCCGATGCGGCCACGGTGAGGGGCGAGGCCAGATAGGTCTGGGAGTCCGGGGATCCCATGCGGCCCGGGAAGTTCCGGTTCGTCGTCGAGAGGCAGACCTCGCTCCCGTTGAGCCGGCCGAAGGTGTCCGGCGGGCCCCCGAGGCAGGCCGCGCAGGAGGGCGGCCCGATTTTGGCCCCGGCATCCTCGAAAATCCGCTTCAGGGTCCGTCCCCGGATCTGCTCGATCGAAAGCGCGTGCTCCACCGAGACGGTGGCCGGCACCACGACCGTGCGCGTCCGGACCTGTCCGCCGGCCAGGACGGCCGCCGCGGCTTTCAGGTCCTCGAGTTTGCCGCCCGTGCACGATCCGATGTAGCACTGGTCCAGCTTCACGTCCTTCAGGCTCCGGGCCGGGGCCACGTTGGCCGGGGAAAACGGTTTGGCGACCACGGGTTCCAGGTCCCGGGCGCGGTACTTGACCGTTCCCGCGAACGCCGCGTCCGGGTCGCTGGCCGGAGTGGTGAACGCCTTGTCCGTGCGGGCCTTCACGAACGCCACGGTCTTTTCATCCGCCGCGATGATTCCGTTCTTGCCGCCGGCCTCGATGGCCATGTTGCAGAGCGTCATGCGCTCCTCCATGTCCATGGCCCGTATGCCGTCCCCTTCGAATTCCATGGCCCGGTAGGTGGCGCCGTCCGCACCGATGTCGCCGATGATCCGGAGGATGACGTCTTTCGCGGTGACGAACTCCGGGAGCGCGCCTTCCAGGATGAAACGGAGCGTCTCCGGAACCTTCACCCAGATGCGCCCGGTCCCCATGATGAAGGCGGCGTCGGTGTTACCGATTCCGGTCGCGAACTCGCCGAACGCGCCGGCGGTGCACGTGTGGGAATCGGTCCCGAAGAGGGTCTGTCCCGGAATGGTGAATCCCTCCTCGGCCAGGGCGACGTGACAGACGCCCTTGTACCAGGGGGAATTCGCGTCGTACAGGTACGGAAGCTTCTGTTCCTTCGCGAAGGCCCGCAGGATTTCGAGGTTCCGCATCGCGTGGCGGTCCTTCGTGAAAATGTAATGATCCGGTATCACGGCGACCTTGAACGGGTCCCAGACCTTCGCGTCCGGGCCGAACTGGTTCTTGAAGATGCCGATGGTCCCGGGTCCGCAGACGTCGTGCGTCATGAGCACGTCGACCCGGATCCAGACGTTTTCCCCGGGCCGGACGGAGGCCCGTCCGGCGTGTTCGGCGATGATCTTTTCCGTCAGGGTCATCAGAGTTTCTCCGTGGCGCTGCGTTCCTGGTGAAAGACGGCCTGGTTCACCGCGTTGAGGTAGGCCCGGGCGCTCGCCTCGATCACGTCCGTGCTGGCCGCACGGCCGGTGTAAACGCGCTTCCGGTATTCGATCTGAAGGAGCACCTCGCCCATCGCGTCCTTGCCCTTGGTGACGGCGTTGAGGGTGTATTCGGTCATCCGCGCAGGGAAGCCCGTGATGCGGTCAATGGCCCGGCAGACCGCGTCGACCGGTCCGTCGCCGGTTGACGAATTCTCCTTGATTTCCCCGGAACGCCGCAGTCTGACCGTCGCCGTGGGGATGAGCTGGGTGCCGCTCAGGACCTGAACCCCCTCCAGGACATAGGCCGAAGACGTTTCCGACGTCTCCTGCTGGAGCAGCATCATGAGATCCGCGTCGTACACCTCCTTCTTCCGGTCCGCCAGACGGGTGAAGGCGGTGTACACCCTCTCCAGCTCGTCCTTCGTCAGCTTGCAGCCCATCTCGGAGAAGCGCTTGGAGAGCGCGTGCCGGCCCGAATGCTTGCCGAGCACCAGAACGCTCTCGGGAATGCCCACCGACACGGGCGTCATGATCTCATAGGTGAGCGGATTCTTCAGAACGCCGTCCTGGTGGATTCCCGCCTCGTGGGCGAACGCGTTCGACCCCACGATGGCCTTGTTCCGCTGGACGTAGACGCCGGTGATGTTCGAAAGCAGCTGGCTCGACCGGTAGATCTCCGCGTGCGCGATGCCGCTCGTCAGCTTCAGCCGCTCGCTCCGGGTGTGGAGAATCATGGCGATCTCCTCGAGCGACGCGTTTCCGGCGCGTTCCCCGATGCCGTTCACCGTGCATTCCACCTGCCGCGCGCCGTTCTGCAGGGCCGCGATGGAATTGGCCACCGCCAGGCCCAGGTCGTTGTGGCAGTGCACGGCCAGGACGGCTTTACCGATATTCGGCACGGTCTCCCGCAGGGCGCGGATGAGCTGTCCGAATTCGTCCGGAACCGCGTACCCGACCGTGTCGGGGATGTTCACGACCGTGGCGCCCGCGTCGATGACCGCCTCGACGACCCGGGCCAGGAAGGCGACGTCGCTCCGGGTCGCGTCTTCCGCGGAAAACTGGACGTCGTCGGTCAGCGATTTGGCGTACCGCACCCACTGCACGGCTGTCTCCAGGGCTTCTTCGCGCGTCTTCTTCAGCTTGTGCTTCAGGTGGATGTCGGACGTCGCGAGGAAGGTGTGGATGCGGGGCCGCTTGGCGTGCTTCAGGGCCTCCCAGGCGCGGTCAATGTCCTCCTTCTTGGTGCGGGCGAGACCGGCGATCGCGCATCCCCGGATTTCCTGGCTGATCCTCCGGACCGATTCAAAGTCGCCTTCGGACGCGATCGGGAACCCGGCCTCGAGCACGTCCGCGCCCAGCCGTTCCAGCTGTTTGGCCATGGCGATTTTCTGGTCGACGGTCATGCTGAACCCGGGGGCCTGCTCGCCGTCCCGGAGTGTCGTGTCGAAAAAGAGTACGCGGTTTTTCATCTGAAGCTCCCCGCCGGTGAACGCATCATCCGTTTGCCTGCTTTCGGATCCGTTTCCACAGGAGTTCAAATTTCAAGGTTTAAAGTTCAAAGAAATAAAGGGATCCACACATATTTTGAGATCCATCGAAGTAGCGCGATCCGGGTCCGACTCGAAACCGTTTTTCCTTTGAACTTTGAACTCCGAACTTTGAACTTATTTTTTGATCCACGTCATCATGTCGCGCAGTTTCGCGCCGACCCGCTCGATGAGCAGTTCCCGGTGCTCCTTGCGGAGGGCCTCCAGTTTCGGCCGGCCGGCTTCGTTCTCCTGAATCCATTCCTTCGCGAACTGCCCGCTCTGGATTTCCTTCAGAATTTCCTTCATGCGGGCCTTGGCGCCGGCGTCCACGACGCGGGGACCGCGGGTCATGCCGCCGTATTCCGCCGTGTCGCTGACGGAGTAGTACATGCGGGAGATGCCCCCCTCGTAGAACAGGTCGACGATGAGCTTGAGCTCGTGCAGGCATTCAAAATACGCGATTTCCGGCTGGTAGCCGGCCTCGACAAGAGTCTGGAATCCGGCCCGGACCAGCTCCGTGGCGCCGCCGCAGAGAACGGCCTGCTCTCCGAACAGGTCGGTTTCAGTCTCCTCCTTGAAGGTGGTTTCGAGAATGCCCGCGCGGCCCGCGCCGATGCCGCTGGCGTGCGCGACCGCCATTTTCATGGCATTGCCCGAAGCGTCCTGATAAACAGCCACGAGCGCCGGAACGCCGGCGCCCCGCTCGTATTCGCGCCGGACCAGGTGGCCGGGACCCTTGGGCGCCACCATGTAGACGTCGACGTCCTTCGGCGGCTGGATCTGGCCGAAGTGGATGTTGAATCCGTGCGAGAAAACCAGGGCTTTTCCCGCCGTCATGTGCCTGGCGATCGCGGACTCGTACACCGCCTTCTGCGTCTGGTCGGGCAGCAAAATCTGGATGACGTCCGCCTGCCGGGCCGCCTCTTCCGCGGATACGGGCTGAAACCCGTGCGACACGGCCAGCTTCCAGTTGTCCGAATCCTTGAGGTCGGACACGACGACCTTGCATCCGCTGTCCCGCAGGTTCTGCGCCTGGGCGTGGCCCTGGCTGCCGTACCCGACGATGGCGATCGTGCGGTTTTTCAGGATGTTCTTGTCCGCGTCCTTGTCGTAATACATTTTCATTCCGGTTTCCTTTCCTCTATTGGAATTGCTTTGAAAATTTTGACGGTCGGAGATCGATATATATTCCAGTTCAAAGTTCAAGGTTCAAAGTTCAAAGAATTGATTATACGGGCAATGCCGAGAAAACAGGATTCAGCTTTCAGTGTTATATTACGAAAGGCTTAAAATCGTATTCCGGTTTTTCCCCTTTGAACTTTAAACCTTGAACCTTGAACTTTTATCGACCCGCTCACGCCTGCCCCGAGAACTCCCGCTTGAGCGCCACGGCCCCGGTGCGCGCGATTTCGCGTATGCCGAACGGACGGAGCATGCCGATGGCCGCGTCCACCTTGTCTTCTTTTCCTGTGATCTCGACGGTCATGGTCTTCGTGCTGATATCGATGATCTTGGCGCGGAAAATGTCGACGATCTGCACGATTTCAGGACGGGTCGCGGGCGTGCTGTGGACCTTGACCAGGGCCAGTTCACGCTCCACGAAGGGCTCGAAGGTCAGGTCCACGACCTTGATCACGTCCACCAGCTTGTTGAGCTGTTTGGCGATCTGCTCGATGACCTGTTCCTCGCCGATGGTCGTGATGGTCGCGCGCGTGAGCCCCGCCTCCTCGGCCGCCCCGATGCTGATGCTGTCGATGCTGTAGCCCCGGCCGCTGAAAAGCCCGACGATGCGGGGAATGGCGTTGAATTCGTTTTCGAACAGAACGGACAGCGTGTGCTTCATGGCGGCCTCCCCTATTCCATCATGTTCGTGATTGGCGCGCCTGCGGGCACCATGGGCATCACTTTTTCCTCGGGGTCGACGATGAAATCGATGACCACGGGCTGGTCCTTCACCTCGAGCGCCTGACGGACCGCGGGGGCCACGTCTTCCGGCTTGACCACGCGCAGGCCCACGGCGCCGTAGGCCTCGGCCAGGCGGACGAAGTCCGGATTTCCTTCCTGAATATACGTCTGGGAATAGCGTTTCTCGAAAAACAGCTCCTGCCACTGCCGCACCATTCCGAGGTACCCGTTGTTCAGAATCGCGATCTTGATCGGCAGGCGGTTCTTCACGGCCGTGGCCAGTTCCTGAACGTTCATCTGAAACCCGCCGTCTCCGGTGAAACAGACGACCGTGGCGTCCGGCCGTCCGAACGCCGCGCCGATGGCCGCGGGCAGGCCGAATCCCATGGTGCCGAGCCCGCCGGAGGAAAGGAAGGAACGCGGATTTTTGAACCGGTAGTACTGGGCCGCCCACATCTGGTTCTGCCCCACGTCCGTGACCACAATGGCCTCGTGCCGGGTCAGGTCGGCGATGGTTTCGATGACATTCTGCGGCGCGATCCGGTCCGGTTTGGCCGTGTATTTCAGCGGATGCTCCCTTTTCCATCCCTCAATCCGTCCGAGCCACTCCGCGGTGTCCGTTTTCTTGACCATGGAGACCAGAATGGGCAGGACGTTCTTGATGTGCCCCACGATGGGCACGTCCACGGGCACGTTCTTGGCGATGCAGGCCGGGTCGATGTCGATGTGTATCTTTTTCGAGTCCTTGGAGAACGCGTCCAGCCGGCCGGTGACCCGGTCGTCAAATCGCGCCCCGACCGCGAGCACCACGTCGCATTCCGTGATGGCCATGTTCGCGGCATAGGTGCCGTGCATGCCCAGCATGCCCAGCGACAGCGGATGGTCCTCGGGAAAAACGCCGAGCCCCAGCAGGGTCGTGGTCACGGGAATACGGCCCTGCATGGCCAGACTGCGGAGATCGTCCGATCCGTCCGCGAGGATGACGCCGCCGCCCGCGTACACCAGGGGCCGCTTGGCCTCCATGATGAGTTTCGCCGCCTTGGCGATCTGCTGGGTGTGGCCCTCGTACGTCGGGTTGTAGCCCCGTATGGAAACGCCCTCCTTCCGCGCATACGGGGCCTTCGACGCCAGAACGTCCTTGGGCAGATCGACCAGCACGGGGCCGGGACGGCCCGTGGAGGCCAGGTGAAAGGCCTCCTGAACGACCCGGGGGATGTGCTCGGCCTTCTTCACCAGATAACTGTGCTTGGTGATCGGCCGCGTGATGCCGATGATGTCCGCCTCCTGAAACGCGTCGTTGCCGATCATGGTGGATGCCACCTGCCCGGTGAAGACGATGATCGGAATCGAGTCCATGTAGGCGTTGGCGATGCCGGTGACGGTGTTGGTCGCGCCGGGCCCGGAGGTCACGAACACGATGCCCGGCTTGCCCGTGGCGCGGGCGTACCCGTCCGCCGCGTGCGTGGCGCCCTGCTCGTGCCGCACGAGTATGTGCCGCAGTTTCGGATGGCGGATCAGGGTGTCGTACAGGCCGATGACGGATCCGCCGGGATATCCGAATACCGTGTCCGCCCCCTCCTCCAGCAACGCCCGGATCAGGATGTCGCTGCCGGTGAGGATTTCCGGTTCGGCCTTCGTTTTGGACTTGGACGGGACGGATTGCCTGTTTTCCATGACACGCTCCTCTTTTCGCGGATCAGCCCTGGGACGGCGGAACGGATTTGAGAACGGCGCCGCGGCTCGCGGACGTGACCATGGAGGCATAACGGACCAGCCACCCGGTCCGCACCTTCGGCGCCGCGGGTTTCCACTTTTTCCTGCGTTCCGCGAGTTCGGAAGCAGGCAGGTCCACGTCGAGACGCCGGCCGGGAATGTCGATGACGATCCGGTCGCCGTCCCGGATCAGCCCGATCGGCCCGCCGGCCGCGGCCTCGGGCGAGACATGCCCGATGCAGGCGCCGCGCGTGCCGCCGGAAAAACGGCCGTCGGTCAGCAGGGCGACTTTTTCGCCCAGCCCCATGCCCATGAGATTGGCCGTTGGCGAAAGCATCTCCTGCATGCCCGGTCCGCCCGCGGGTCCTTCGTACCGGATGACGACCACGTCGCCGGCCTTGATGCGGCCGTCGAGGATGGCGGCGCCGGCCTCCTCCTGCGAGTCGAAGCAGACTGCGGGACCTGTGTGTTTCAGCATGGCCGGATGCACGGCGCCCGTCTTGACCACGGCCCCTTCCGGCGCCAGGCTGCCGAACAGGACGGCCAGCCCGCCTTTTTCGCTGTGGGGATTCTCCAGCGGACGGATGACTTCCGGATCCTGGATGGCGGCGTCCCTGATGTTCTCCCCCAGGCTCTTTCCGGACACGCTGGGCAGGTCCAGGTTCAGAAGCGACCGCTTGGCCAGTTCGGCCATGATGGCGGAAATTCCGCCGGCGCGATCAAGGTCTTCCATGTGCATGTTGGACGCGGGCGAGATCTTGCAGAGGTGCGGCACCCGCTCCGCGATGGTGTTGAACGACTCCATCGGAAAACTCAGCCCGGCTTCGGCGGCGATGGCCAGAAAATGCAGGATGGTGTTCGAGGACCCGCCCATGGCCATGTCCACGGAGAACACGTTGTTCAGGCTGTCCCGGGTCACGAAATCCCTGGGCCGGACGTTGTTCCGCACGAGATCCACGACGCGCTGGGCGGAACGGACGACCAGATCGAGCCGGTCGTTGCTTTCCGCGAGCCGCGTCCCGTTGCCGGGAAGGGCCAGTCCCAGCACCTCGAGCAGGCAGTTCATGGAATTCGCGGTGAACATGCCCGCGCAGGATCCGCATGTCGGGCAGGCCTTCTCCTCCAGTTCCCGCAGATCCGCTTCCGAAAGACCGCCTGACTTGAAGGACCCGACTCCCTCGAAAACGCTGATCAGGTCCACCGCACGGCCGGATTTGAGCTTTCCGGCGGCCATGGGCCCGCCGCTGACAAAAATCGTCGGCACATTGGTCCGGAGCGCGCCCATGACCATGCCCGGCACGATCTTGTCGCAGTTCGTGATGCAGACCAGGCCGTCGAACGCGTGGGCGCGGACCATGGACTCGACCGAATCGGCGATGAGCTCGCGGCTGGGCAGGGAGTATTTCATCCCCCTGTGGCCCATGGCGATGCCGTCGCATATGCCGATGGTGTTGAATTCGAATCCCACGCCCCCGGTTTTCTGGATTTCCGCCTTGACCAGGCGCCCGAATTTCTGCAGGTGCACGTGGCCGGGGATGATTTCCACGAAGGAATTGCAGATGCCGATAAAAGGTTTGGAGAAATCCTCGTTCCGGATGCCGCAGGCGCGCAGGAGGCTCCGGTGAGGGGCCCGTTCGAATCCTTCCTTGACCAGATCGCTGTGCATGACGCCTCGCAATGGGTGGATTGCCCGTTTCAGGTCAAACCTACAAGGGATTTTGAAGCGATGGACAGGTACTGAGAGAAGCTGCTGGGGTTTGTAGGGTTGACCTTTTGTTTACGCCCGGATTAGACCGAGGTCCAGACCGGTAAGGTTCCCTACACCGAGAAGGAGGGCCGACAACAGAAGAATAATTCGAATGCCGCTGAAAGTCATCGCTTTTTGACGCCTTTAGAATAAAACGGCCTGAATATTGATGCTAAATATAATAAAATTTCATTCAGATGTCAAGGAAAAACAGTAGAAAGAGTCGGGAAAAAACCGACTCCGGGATCCCGAAACCGATATGAGACGCTCCGGGAGGTTTCAATCATCCTGGAGCGTTGAGTGTTTTCAGCCTAAAATTTTTTGAAAATTATTGTATCCTCTCCAGCCTCGCGAACCGGAGGAGGAACTTCTTCTCGACGCCGTCGTCGAAGCGCACCAGGCAGGTCTGGCGCGGTCCTTCGCCCTCGACGGAGAGGACCGTGCCCCGTCCGTACTCCTCGTGCCCCACGCGCGTTCCGTGCTGGAACGGCGAATGCGCGGGCCTGCGGCCTCCGGACCGGCCCGCGCCGGGCCTGGGGCTGTCGTCGAAATCGTCCGAATCCCAGGGCGACCTGGGGCGGCCGAACCCGCTCTCGCCGGTGCCGTAACCGTAGCCGTTCCCGTCGCCATCCTGAAATCGCGACCACCGTTTCACCTGCCGCTTCGGCTCCTCGCGGACCACGTTCACCGCGGATCCGTCCAGTTCGTCCAGAAAGCGGGACGGAATGCGGCCGCTCCGCGAGTTGAAAACGTACCGGTTGCGGCCGTGCAGCAGAATGACCTTCTCCTTCGCCCGGGTCAGCGCGACGTAGAAGAGCCGCCGTTCCTCCTCAAGGTCGTCCGCCCCGTCCGCGTCGCGGATGAGCGGGAACAGGCCGTCCTCCAGACCGACGACGGCCACGACGGGGAATTCCAGCCCCTTCGCGCAGTGCACGGTCATCAGCGTCACGGCCGACGAATTGAGGTCCGCGCGGTCGATGTCGGTGATCAGGGCGATCTGCTCCAGAAAGCCCGAGAGCGTCGCGTCCTCCGCGGTCTGGGTGTATTCGTGCGCCGCGTTGAGGAATTCCCGGAGGTTTTCGATGCGGCCCCGTCCCTCGGGCGTGGTGTCGTCCTTGAACATGGCGATCAGGCCGATCTCGTCCACGACCGCGTGCACCAGCTCGCCCGCGGAGATCTCGTCCTTGAGCGCCGCGTACTTTCGGATGAGCTCGTGGAAGGCCCGCATGTTCTTTCCGGCGCGGCCGGGAATGTCGGGGATTTCCTCCACGCGGCCCAGGCTCTCGAACAGGCCCAGGTTGCGCTCGGCCGCCCAGGCCGAGATCTTCTGGAGCGTCGTGTCCCCGATGCCCCGGATCGGGAAATTGACGATGCGGCGCAGGCTCAGGTCGTCCCTGGGGTTGGTGATCACCTTCAGGTAGGCGAGGACATCCTTGATCTCCTTGCGCTCATAGAACCGGACGCCGCCGACGATGACGTAGGAGATGCCGGCCCTGCGCAGTCCGTCCTCCACGGCGCGTGACTGGGCGTTGGTCCGGTACAGGACGGCGAAATCGCGGAAATTCCGCTTGTTCCGGAACACCTCGTCCCGGATGCACTCCACGACGCGCCGGGCCTCCTCCCGCTCGTCCTCGACCTCGATGACGTCGACTTTCTCGCCCGCCTCCCTCGCGGACCACAGGGTTTTGGCCTTGCGCCTCAGGTTCTTATCCACGACGGAGCCGGCCGCCTTGAGAATGTTGCCCGTGGACCGGTAATTCTGTTCGAGCCGGAAAACCGCGGTCTCGGGGAAATCCTGCTCGAAATCTAGAATGTTCCGGATGTCCGCGCCGCGCCAGCCGTAAATGGACTGGTCGTCGTCCCCGACCACGCAGAGGTTCCGGTGCCCGAGGGACAGGTCCACGACGAGCCGGTACTGGGCCCGGTTGGTGTCCTGGTATTCGTCCACCAGAATGTAGCGAAAACGCCGCCGGTACTTTTCGAGAACCGAGGGGTGCTCGCGGAACAGGCGGATGGGAACGGTGATCAGATCGTCGTAATCGAAGGCCTGATTCGCAACGAGGGCGGCCTGGTATTCCTCGAACACCTCGGCCGTCACCGCGTTCATGGGTCCCGGATTCGAGGAACGGAATTCCTGAGGGGACACCAGCCCGTTCTTGGAACGGCTGATCAGCGAGGCGACCATGCGCGGGGGCACCTGTTTGGCGGAATGGCCGAGCTTCTCGATCAGCTGTTTGACGAGCCGCTCCTGGTCCTCCTTGTCGTAGATGACAAAGTCCCGGTGATAGCCGACCAGTGGCGCCTCGGTCCGGAGGATGCGCGCGAAAACGGAATGGAAGGTGCCGATCCATATCCCGTCTTCGCCGCCTGTGAGCTCCCGGATGCGCGTGCGCATCTCCTCGGCCGCCTTCTTCGTGAACGTCATGGCCAGGATGTCGCGGCCGGGCACGCCCCGACGCTCCGTGAGAAAGGCGATCTTGTGCGTGAGCACGCGCGTCTTGCCGCTTCCCGCGCCCGCCAGGATCAGGACCGGCCCGTCGGTTTGCTCGACGGCCCGGCGCTGTTCCGGGTTCAGGGTTTCAAGGGACGCGGCCAGACGCGAGCGTCCCGCCGGGGAGGGAGTCGCGCTCATTCCTTCCGCCTTGAAAGCTCGCGGCGGAGCCGGTTCAGCCTCTGTTTGGCCCGGTTGTGTCCGTCGAGGTTGGAGGAAAACGTGTGCGAACCGTCCCCGTTGGCCACCATGTACAGGTAATTGACGGGCGCGGGGTTCAGGACGGCCCGTATGGAGGCCAGGCCGGGATTGTTCACCGGTCCGGGCGGAAGCCCGGGGCGGAGATAAGTGTTGTAGGGCGATTCGATGCGGAGATCCCGGTTGAGCAGGCGGCGAGGGCCGTCCGGGAGGAGATACTGGATGGTCGGGCAGGCCTGCAGGGCCATGCCGATGCGGAGCCGGTTGAGATAGACCGCGGCGACCAGGGGCCGTTCCTCCGCCAGAAGCGCCTCGCCTTCAACGAGCGAGGCCAGGGTGATCAGCTGATGCGTGTCGAATCCCATGTCCCTTGCACGGGCCGCGATCGAGTCGGTGACAACACGCCTGAACGACCCGACCAGCGCGTCCAGCACTTCGTCGACCGACACGGACGTGGAGAACCGGTACGTGTCCGGGAACAGGTAGCCTTCGAGAGACCCCGCGCGAATGCCGTACCGTCTGGCCGCCGCGGTGTCGAGAACCGCGGCCATGAACGAGGCGGAGTCGAGATCCACGGCGCGCGACAGCAATCCGGCCATGCGGCGCGCCGTCATGCCTTCCGGCAGGGTGACGGACGCGCGCATCACGCGTCCGTCGCGGATCGCGGACACGATTCCGTAGAGGGATTGCGGGGATTCGAAGGAATAGCGGCCGGCCTCGAGGCGTCTCGACGCCCCGAGAAGCCGGACGGCGATCCGGAAGGCCCTCTCGGACCGGATGACCCCGTTCTCCCGGAGAAGCGCGGCGACGCGTCCGGCGGAACTGCCCCGGTCGATGCGGATTTCAGCCGGCGCCACGCGGAACGGACTGAACAGCAGAACGGCGCAGGCCGTGACGACGACGATCAGGCCGGCGGCCGTCGCGATCAGAATCTTGCGTGTGATTCGAGGATTGAAACGGATTCCCATCCCGGTCCTGCCGAAGGGTTGAGGACTGTCGCGGTGTGTCCGGCGGCGGTCTGAAAACAGCCGGGTCGCTTCCCGGCGCGAACGACAATATACGACTTTCCGCTTTTCATGTCAACCCGTTTGAAATAAAAGGAAAAGGCGGCCCTCATCCGGAAGGCCGCCTTTGACAGTGATGTCGGGAGACGAAGCGAAGCCGGTTCAGCCGGCCGTCGGAAGGTGAATCGAGACCGTCGTGCGTCCGTCCTGCTCCGTCAGATCGAGAACACCCTTGTGGTGAACCATGATGGCGTTGATGGCGGTCAGCCGGATGCCGGCGTTGAGATTGTTTTTCGCCGTGCTGAACAGGCCGGTCACCCGGTCGAAGGACAGCGGTTCCTTGCGCGGGGCCGCGTCCGTCATGGCGATGCAGGCGTACACCGGCCCGGGTTCCCCGTCTCCGTTCTTTCCCGCGGATCCGGGCAGGGGGCCTTCAGTCACGCGCACGGCGATATCCCCGCCCCCGACCGCCGTTTCCATGGCGTTCAGGCCGAGGTTGAGAACCGCCTGGTGCAGCATCCCGATGTTGCCCAGGACGACGGGCGACACCTTCGGCCACTCGACGGTGAAACGGACGTTGTTCTGAATGACGGGGGCCATCAGGTCCAGAACGCCGTCCAGCAAGTCGGAGAGGGAGATGCGCTCCACATCCGACGCCGTGGCGTCCGACACGGAACGGAGATCGCCGAGCAGGCGCTTCATCTCGTCGACCGCGGAAATCATTCCCTCGGCGGGCGCTCCGGATCCGGCCTTCTTCAGGCCGGACCCGATCTGCTCGGCCAGTCCGGCCAGCCGCTCCGCGAAAACCGACTGGGCGCGGCCCAGGCTCGCCAGCTTCTGCGTCTGGAGCAGGATCTGTCCCGTCCGGACACGCTCCTTCTCGAGGTACTTGAGGCGCAGGTGCGTCCGCAGACGCGTGGTGATTTCCGTCAGGTTGAAGGGTTTGGTGATGTAATCCACCGCGCCCAGTTCGAAACCGCGGATGCGGTCTTCCACCTCCGCCTTCGCGGTGAGGAACATGATGGGGATGTCCTTGGTCTCCTCTTCGGCCTTGAGGAGCTCGCAGACCTCGTACCCGTCCGTGCCGGGCATCATCACGTCGAGCAGAACAAGATCGGGGTGGTGCTGAATGGCGGCCTTGAACCCCTCAAAACCGTCCTCGGCGGTGAGGACGCGGTAGCCCTGCTTCTCGAGATAGTGCGTGAGCAGGCGTATGTTCGCGGGCGTGTCGTCCACCGTCAGAACGGTCATCTGTTCGGGTCTCATCGGTCACCCTTCGATGATGCGGTATTCGTCCTGAAGGCGCTTCTGGAGCTGCAGGATGGCTTCCCAGTTGCCTTCCTTCCCGATCTTCTCGATCTCTCCCCCGATCTTCGAGAATTCAGGGAATCCGTAGGAACCGGCCGTGCCCTTGAGCGAGTGTCCGAACCGGACGACCTCATCGATGTTCCTGCTCTTGATGTCCGCGTCGAACTTCTGGATCCGCTGGGCCAGGTCGCTGATGAAGAACTGTGTCAGTTCGGCCATCAGGGGATCGTCCTCGGTCCTGGCCTCGGCTTTCGCCTCGGATTTGGGCGCGGTTCCGGCCGGCGCGGCCTGCGCCGGCGGAGCGGGCGCGACGGGGGGTCCGATGTACTTTTCCAGCATGGCCTCCAGTTTTTCCCGGTTGATGGGCTTGGAGAGGTAATCCGTGCACCCGGCGGCGATCGTCTTGTCCCGGTGTTCCTTCATGGCGTGGGCCGTGAGCGCGATGATCGGGAAATCGCGGTACGCGTCGCGCTTGCGGAGCTCCCGGGTGGCGGTGAAACCGTCCATGATCGGCATTTCCATGTCCATCAGCACGATGTCAAAACGGTCCTGGTCGATCTTGTTCAGCACTTCCTTGCCCGTTCCCGCCAGTTCGACGTCGTACCCCATGCGGTTGAGAATGTGCTGCATGAGCTTCTGGCCCGAGGGATCGTCTTCGGCCAGCAGGATCTTCCCGCGGGACCGGACGGGTCCCCCGGCTTCGCCCCGCTCGATCCGTGTCGACACCAGGTCGTTGATCTGCCGCAGGAGCGTGTCGGGGGTTTCCTCGGTTTTTTGAAGCAGGAGCTCGTAATTCTGGCTCAGCCGGGACCGGTCCTTGGCGTTGAGCTTTTTGGCCGTGTAGATGACGACGGGTATGGCCGCCGTCTTTTCGGAGGATTTCAGCTTCTGCAGAACCTCGAATCCGTCGATGCCGGGCATCAGCAGGTCGAGGATGATGAGCGAGATCGGCGCGCCGGTCTCGATGTAGTCGATGGCCTCCCGGCCGTTCTCGAAGGTCCGGACCGGCAGGCCCTGCCGCTTGAAAATCTTCTCGAACAGGACCAGCACGGTCTGGTCGTCGTCGATGACCAGGACCTCCTGGCCGGTGTCCGTGGGCATTCCGATGGACCGGTGCAGGGTTTCGAGAAGGGCCTTCTCGGGGGCCGGCTTTTCGAAGTACTCCACGGCGCCCAGGCTGAACGCCTTCTTCTGGTTGGACAGCACCGAGCAGACGATGACCGGGATGTCCCGTGTCAGGGAGCTGGACTTGAGGGTCCGCAGGACTTCCCATCCGTCCATCTTTCCCGGCAGTAGAATCTCGAGCAGAATGGCGTCCGGCCGGTAGAACTTGGCCTTCAGCACGCCGTCTTCCCCATGCGAGCTGGAAATGACCTGGTAGCCGTCCTTCTCCATGTAGCGGGTCAGCAGGGAAATCGTGCTGGCGTTGTCCTCGATGATCAGGACCATCGGCGCCTTTTTCTTGCGGCCGTCGGTCTCTCCGGATCCCGAGGCGCCGCGTGAAGCGGCGATCGCCTGATTGACCGCCGAAACGCTCTGTTCCACCGACGACACGGTCGCGCCGGACGCCGCGGGCGCCCGTGAAGCGGCCTTTGCCGGGGGCGCCTTCTCCTCTCGCGCGGACTCGGGGACGACCCGGACCGGGATCGAGAACGAGAACGTGCTTCCCTGTTTCACCTCCGACGTGAACCAGAGCTTTCCGCCCATCAGCTCGACCATGTTCTTGCAGAGCGTCAGCCCGAGCCCCGTCCCGCCGAACCGGCGGGTCATGGACGCATCGGCCTGGGTGAACGGCTCGAAAATCGCCGCGAATTTGTCCTTGGCGATGCCGATGCCCGTGTCCTGGACGTGCGCCGTCATCACGGCCTCGCCGGCGTTCAGCTCGTCGAGGTCGACCGTGAGCCGGATGCTGCCCTCCTCGGTGAACTTCACGGCGTTGCCGAGAAGGTTCACCAGCACCTGCCGGATCTTGGTCCGGTCGCCGTGCAGGAAAGGCAGCTGCGGCGGCGTGGTCACGACCTCGAACGCCAGCCCCCGGTCCAGCACTTTCGGACGGACGAGGTTGGCGACGTTCTGAACCAGTTCCGCCCCGTCGAAATCGATGGTCTCGACCTCCATGCGGCCGGTTTCGACCTTCGACAGATCGAGGATTTCATTGATGATTTCGAGCAGGTCCTCGCCGTTGACCTTGATCGTGCGGACGAAATCGGCCAATTCGGCGGGCAGGTTTTCCTGGAGCAGCAGTTCCGAGAACCCGATGATGCTGTTCATCGGGGTGCGGATTTCGTGGCTCATGTTCGCGAGGAATTCGCTTTTCGCGCGGTTGGCGGCCTGCGCCATCTCCTTGTTCCGCTTCTCGCTCTCGAACAGCCGCGCGTTCTCCAGCCCCACGGCGATCTGGTCGGCCAGGGTCTTCATCATCTCAATGTCCGTCTCCCCGAACATGCCGGGCTGGCTGCTCAGCAGGTGGAGAACCCCGATCGGATCCCCGCTCTTGCGGATGGGCACGGCGAGCTCGGACTGCGCGTCCGGGAGAATGGCCGGCGGATCCGTCTTTTTGCGGATCCTCACCGCCTGCACCTCTCCGGTGGACGCCGCCCTGCCGACGATGCCCTCCTCGACCGGCTGGGTGTGGTCCAGCGGGATCTTCTCCGTGAACGGTCCGGACTGGACCTGCATGAACAGCTCGTGCTTGTCCGGGTCCATGAGCATGAGGATGACCTGGGTGGACTCGAATTCGCTTCGGATGGAGTCGACCACCAGGCGGCAGAGCTCCTTCTTGTCCAGCGTGGAGGCCGCGCGCCGGGACACCTCGTTGATCAGCGAGAGCTGCCGCGTCCGCCGGCGTTCCATCTGCATCAGGCGGGCGTTCTCGATGGCGACACCCGTCTGTCCCGCGAGGATGGTCAGGATGCGGAGATGGGCGTCGGAAAACTGGTGCAGGCCCGGCTTCGTCAGGGCGATGACGCCGAGCGTCTTTCCCTCGTACTGCATCGGCACCGCGAGCATCGACTCCTCGGGCGGCTTGACGCCGTGCGGCGTGTTCGACTTGGGGTGCTTCGACACGTCGCCGATCATCTCGGGCTTGCCCTTGGCGAAAACCAGCCCGATGATGCCTTCGCCCACCTCGAGCGGCCGGTCCGGGGCCGCCGCGGTCAGGCCCTCGCCCGTCTTCGGGCTGAACCGGAGGGGAATGAGGTGCTGTCCCGGGTCGTCGATCCGGTAGATGAGACACTCGCTGTAGTCGATCAGCCGCTTCACGCCGATGGCGATGGCCTCGGCGACGCCCTCCGGCCGGAGGGAGCGGTTGAGCTTCTCGGAAACCTCGTTGATGGTCTCGATCGTCTCGATGGCCTTGCGAAGCTCCTTGTTGGCCTCCTCCAGCTCCTGGTTCCGCTGGACGGCGTTTTCGAACGTCGAGAAGAGAAGGTCGAGAATCTGCATCCGGTCGGAGGTGATAAAATGCTTCTGACCAGCGAAGAAAATCTCGATTCCCATCTCCGTGATGGCGTTCCGCCGGAGCTCCTGGTTCGCGAGGATGTACTGGATGCGGGAGATGAGGAACTGTTCGCTGTAGGGCTTGGTGACGAAATTGTCCGCGCCGGACAGCAGTCCGCGGATCACGTCGCGGGGATCGACGAGCTGGGTGAGGAGGATGACCGGGATGTATTTCAGGTTGTCGGCCTGCCGGATCTGGCGGCAGAGCTCATAGCCGTCCATCTCGGGCATCAGGATGTCGCTGATGACGATGGTCGGCTTGTGGGTCTTCATGTACTCGAGGGCGTCCCGGCCGTTCCGGGAGACGGTGACCTGGTAGTCGTGCGACTCGAGAATGTACTTCAGGTGAAGCGCCTGTGTGGGGCTGTCCTCGACGATCAGTATCTCGACGCCGAGATTCTTCATTTTACGGTTCATTTCCAAGGCGGTTGTCCCTCATGAAGAAGGTTCCGCGCCGGGTCCCGGCCGGCGGATCCGCCCGGGACCGTCTGCGGTCTTCCCCTATTTCCCCTCGCGCCTGGCGCCGGAGGCCAGATCGACCAGTTTGCCCGCGATCTTCTCGGGCGGCAGGATGAAGCTGGCGCCGCCGAGCCGGATGGCTTCGCCCGGCATGCCGTGGACCACGGAGGACTCCTTGTCCTGGGCGACGGTCAGCGCGCCTTTCTCCTTCATCAGCCGCAACTCCTCCGCTCCGTCCCGGCCCATGCCGGTGAGCAGAACCCCGATCGCGCGGTCGCCGAAGGATTCGGCGACGGACTTGAACATGTACGAAACCGACGGGCAGAGCGTGTACCCGGGCACGTCCTTCTGCAGGGCGACCTTGCGGAAGCGGTCGATGCCCATCTGGAAACCGTCCGGGGCCAGATAGACATGGCTGTTCATCAGCTGCTGCTTGTCCTCGGCGATGTGCACCGGCATGGAGGCGCTGCGGCCCAGCCAGTCCCGGAGACCCGCCAGAAAACCCAGCGCGATGTGCTGGACGATGACGACGGGAAGCGGAAAATCCTTGGGCAGGGACGCGAGCAGGGTCTGCAGAACCATGGGCCCGCCGGTCGAGGCCCCGACGGCCACCAGCTGGGTGTCCGGCCGCGCGCGGACCGACGGCTCCGAGGACGGGGAGGCCGGCTCCGGCGCGCCCGGCTTGGCGGTCTTGTACTTGGACCACCGCCGGACCACCTTGACCTCGGACATCAGCTTGACGGTCTGCAGGAGCTCCTTGACGGACGATTCGGAGTTCGGATGGCCCATGCCACGCGGCTTCTCGAGCGCGGCGACCGCGCCGGCCTCCATGGTCCGGAAGGTTTTGTCCACCTCCTCGGGATTCCAGCTGGCGCTGACGATGACGATGGGAACGGGATTGGATTCCATGATGCGGCGCGTGGCTTCGAAACCGTCCATCTTCGGCATGTGAATGTCCATGGTCACCACGTCGGGCTTGTGCACCTCGACCATGCGGACCGCCTCCTCCCCGTCCTGCGCGGTCCCCACGACCTGGATGTCCGGATCCTGTCCCAGTATGTATTTCAGATATCCCCGCACGACCGGGGAATCTTCGGTGATGAGTACTTTAATCATGATCGGGAAATGGCTCCGTTAGATGAGTTTGCTGATGACTTCCAGCAGATTGCTCTGGTCGAAACTGCGCTTGACGATGTAGGCGTTGGCGCCGACGTCGATGCCCCGCTCCCGGTCCTCGCGGGACTCCAGCGCGGTGACAAGGATGACGGGCAGGTCGGCCGTGGCCTTGTCGCTGCGGATCCGGGCGACCAGGTCGAATCCGTTCATTCGCGGCATTTCGATGTCCGAGACGACGAGATCGAACGTCTCGGTCCTCAGGGCCGTCAGCGCGTCCACGCCGTCGACCGACGTCTTCACCTGGTAACCGGCGGATTCCAGAATATTCTTCAACAGCGTCCGCGAGGTGATGGAGTCTTCCGCCACCAGGATGTTCTTCTTGCCCACTTCGGTTCCCTCCGTGGTTGTCATTTTGGTGGGAATGGCGCTCGACCGGACCGCCGATTTCATCAGGTCGATCACATTGAGAATGGGGATCACCTTGTTGGATCCCAGAATCGTCGCCCCGGCGATGTTGCGGACCCGCTGGAGCTGCCGGCCGAGGCTCTTGACCAGGACCTCCTGCTCGTTCCGGATGGCGTGAACGACGAAGGCCATGCGTTTGTCTCCGGCGCTCAGGATGATCGCCTGGAGCATGTCCGATTCCTCGCCGCGCCGGATCCGCCGGGGAAGCCCCAGGACGTCGGAGAGGTGGACGAGAGAGACCACCTTGCCGTCCAGAAGGACGGTCTCCCGGTTTTCGGCCGTCCGGATGTCGGCGGGCCGGATGCGGACGACCCGGTCGACGTTCACGGTCGGGATGACGAAGCTCTGCTCGCTGACCTCGACGAGAATTCCCCGGAAAGTGGCCAGCGTCACGGGGAGCTGGATGCGGAACGTGGTGCCTTTCCCGATTTCCGTGTCCAGCGCGATGGAGCCTCCCAGTTTCTCGACTTTCTCCCGGACCACCGCCAGCCCGAGGCCCCGTCCCGAAATGTCGGTGATGATGGGACTCGTGGAGACCTCGGACTGGAAGATGAGCATGCGCGCTTCCGCGTCGCTGAGCCGCCGCACCTCCTCTTCGCTCATGACGCCGTGCCGAACCGCCGACGCCCGCACCCGGTCCGCGTCCACGCCGCGCCCGTCGTCCGACACCAGAATGTCGACCTTGTTCCCGCTGGACTGCGAGATGACGATGGAGATGTATCCGCCCGCGGGCTTGTTGGCCTTCCGCCGGTCATCGGGTTTCTCGATGCCGTGATCGACGCAGTTGCGGAGGATGTGGATGAAGGGGTCCTTCATCTCCTCGAGGATGCGCCGGTCGATTTCGATGGTGCTGCCCTTGACGATCAGTTCGACGTCCTTGCCCTGGTCCCGGGACAGGTCCCGGACGATCTTGGGCAGGATTTTCAGCAGGGTCGAGAACGGGAGGGTGAGGACCTGCTTCACGTCCTGGAGCAGCGTGTCGACGAGTCCGCCGAGGTTGCGGGTGTTCTGCTCGGACGCCTTGGACATCGTCTGAAGCTGCGATTCGAGGGCCTTCACCTGCCCGAAATTGTAGTTGAGGAAATCGTGGATGGCGAACCACGCCTCGGCCCGGCCGTCCGCGTTCTTTTCGATTTTTTCGATGTCCCGCCGGAAGGCCTTCAGTTCCGGCTCCCGCTTCTCCCATTCCTTCCGCCAGGCGTCGATCCAGGCCACCAGTTCCCGCTCGTCCTTGGTGAACTGGAGCGCCGTCAGCTTGGACGCGAGCAGTTCTTCGGCCTGAAGCAGGAGCGAATCGAGCTTGGAGGTGCTGATGCGGATGGTGTCGGAGACGAGACTCCTGTCCTTCTCGGCGTTCCAGGCCGGAGCGGCCTGCGGGGCGGCCTCGGGC
>JAUCQC010000261.1 GCA_030372965.1 bacterium | reverse complement strand
GGCCTGGACGCTCGGAGCGCTGCTGATTCTCGTCGCGCTCTGGGCCGCGAATCCCGTTCCGCGCCGCGGGGGCGCGGAAACGGATCTCTCCGCGCGTTTCGCCGGATCGGACCGGATTCATTCACTCATGGTCGCGGCCGGGCAGGAGCTCCTGGAGTGCCGCACCGGACCTTCCATGGGCCACTTCCGGAGGGCCCTGTCTCTCGCTTCCGCGTCCGGGGACTGGCCCGGCGCGGTCCGGTGCCTCAACGGCATCGGCGAAAACCGGATTCAGCGGATGGAATTCGACGCGGCCGAATCGGTTTTCGACAGCGCGGCGGCCCTCGCCGAAACCCGGCTCGGCGCCCGCGGACCGGAAACCGCGGGAACGTGGCTCGGCCTGGGACGGATCCGGTTCGAACGGAACGATTTCGACGGCGCGATGGACTGCTGTCTCCGCGCCATCCGCCTCGCGGCGGGCGACTGCCCGGTCCTCGGCGAAGGCTATCTCCGCGTCGGACAAATAGAAATCGCCAGAACCCGCTATTCCGAGGCCATGGCCTGTCTCGACACGGCCCTGGCCGTGTTCCGGGAATGCCGCGGCGAAAACCATCCGGACCTCGCGCGGGTCTACCTGCAGATGGGGAACGTCTTCAAGAGCCGGCACGACTGGGAAAACGCCAGGCTCTACTACGGCAGGGCGCTCGACATCGACCGGCTCCATTTCGGCGACCTGCATCCGGAAACCGGCCGCGCGTACGAAAACCTCGGATCCCTGGCCATTCTCGAGGACGACGCCTCGAAAGCGGCGGAATACCAGAAAAAAGCCCTGGCCGCCTATGTTTCGGTCCTCGGCCCGGATCACCCGAACGTCGCGGGCGTGTACAACCAGATGGGTTACATCCTCTTTCTGCAGGGGAAAATGGACGGGGCCCTGCGGTATTTCCGCAAATGCGGGGACGTCTGCGCCAAAAACAGGGAGGCAACCCTGCTCCAGGCGGCCCTGGCCGCGTTCCGCACCGGCCATATCCGGGTCGAGCGCGGCGACCTGGACGAAGCGCTTCAATTCTACGGAAAGTCCCTCGAACTCAGGCTCGAAAAGCTGGGCCGTTACTCCTTGTGGACCTCGGAATCGCACAGCGCCATCGCGGCCGTGCACAGAAGAAAGGGGAACTACGCGGCCGCGCTCCGTTCCCTGCAGGACGCGATCCTCGCCGTCTCCCCCGGCTTCGGCGGTTACGACCCGGCTTCGAATCCGCCGGTCGACGGCCCGGACGCGGATTTCCCGCTTCTTCCGCTCCTGAGAATGAAGGCCGAGACCTTCGAGGAGCGATACCGCCGCGTAAGCCGGTCCCCGGCGGACCTGGCCGCGGCCCTTTCCAACTGGGAACTTGCCATGCGGCTGATGGACCGCATCGGCGGCGTCATGCTGTCCGTGGAGCCCAGGCTGGACCTGGCGTCGGATTACCGTCTCATTTTCGAACGCGGAGTCGGGACGGCGCTCGATCTGCACCGGCTCACCGGGGACGGCCGGTACCTGGAGAAGGCCCTTCTCTTCTCGGAAAAAAGCAAGGTCTTCGTCCAGCTGCGGTCGGTCATGGACAAGCGCGCGATGACGTACGGCGGGGTCCCGGCGGACCTGATCGACAAGGAGAACCGGCTCCGGATCGAATACAGGGACTGCGAGAAGGTCATCCGGGACGAAATGGGGAAAGGGACGCCGGAGAACGAGAGCCGCCTGAGGTCCCTCGCGGCGCGCCGGTTCAGGATCAAGCGCGAATGGGATGAAATCATCGGCCGGTTCGGCCGGGAATACCCGGACTTCCTCAGCGTGCGGTACCGCAGCCATACTGTCAGCGTGAAGGCACTGCGGGAGAAACTCCTGAAGCCCGGGGACGCGCTCCTGGAATACTTCATCGGCGGGCGGTTCATCACGATTTTCGTCCTCACGGACGACCGGTTCGAGGCCGTGCGTGTCGTGCGGGAAAAGGACCTGGAACGCCGCGTCGCGGGCGTGCGGGAGGGCATTATCGCCATGGATTACGGCCGCTACGCGGAGAACGCGCACTGGTGCTACCGGACCCTCGTCCGGCCCGTGGAACCCTGGCTGCGGGGACGCAGTCTCATCGTGATTCCGGACGGGATACTGGGGGGCCTTCCCTTCGAGGCTCTGCTCACCCGGAAACCGGACCCCGGAAAAAACGACTACCGGTCCCTGGCCTATCTGATACGGGATTACCCGGTTTCGTACATGTATTCGGCCATGCTGTTCCAGGAGTACCGGTACGGCAGGGAAAAGCGGAAGCCCGGCCCCTTCGTCGGCTTCGCGCCGGGAAAATACTGAAGCAGTTTCAAGTTTAAAGTTCAAAGTTCAAAGATAATAATTTGTAGGTCCGATATGCCGCTTCGCGGCACCGGCCGTCCTTTGCCGGACTATCGGACATCACGGAAAAAGGTACAAGGTTTGAAGAAAAACAAGAGAACAAGTATCCGGGAAAAGTCTCCTTCCCTTTGAACTTTGAACTTTAAACTTTGAACTCAAGAAAAGTGAGGCGGATAACATGGCCCAGTTCATCACCGACCAGCTTGAGAACGCCGAGGCCTGCTTCTCCCTCCACCCCCTCCTGGAGCGCGCGTTCGCTTTCCTGCGCGCGGAACTGCCGGAGGACGCGCCGGACGGCCGCGTGGACATCGACGGGGACCGGATGTTCTGCCTGGTCAGCACGGGTCAGGGCAGGGGCCGTCAGAACGCCAGGCTCGAGGCGCACCGCAGGTACATCGACCTCCAGTTCGTCCTGTCCGGAACCGACGTCATGGGATGGAAGCCGCTGAAACGCTGCCTGTCTCCCGAGTCGGATTTCGACGCGGAGAGGGATATCGTGTTTTTCAGGGACGACGCGTCTGTCTGGAAGACGGTGCAGGCCGGATCCTTCGCACTGTTTTTCCCGGACGACGCCCACGCGCCCATGGGCGGAGAGGGCCTGATCCGCAAGGCCGTGGTGAAGATCGCGGTTTAAGAGATGGTTCCGAGTTCCTGGTTTCGAGTTCCGAGTCGACGGATGGAACTTGAAACTCTGCTTTTTTTTAACCCGGAACACGGAACTCGCAACTCGGAACCTTATTGGAAAGCGCATCATGGGTCCTGGTGATCGCCACGGGGTTCCACCCCGGGGCGGAAATCCGCCGGGGCTCCGCCCCGGCAATCCGGAAAACTTGATACCGAAGGCCCGGAATTTCAAGATTCCGGGCCTTCGCAGTTCGGTCAGAAAGGGAGAACCACATGGGTCTCGGAATGGGCATGGGCATGCGCGGCACGGGCTGGCGGGAATACCTGCGCTCGGACGGCGAAAAGCCGAAACTGTCGGCCGGCCTTCTGCGCCGGGTGATGGGATACGCGGCCCCCTACCGGGGCCGCATCCTCCTCCTCTTCGTCCTCATCCTCGCGGCGTCGGGCCTCCAGCTGGTCACGCCGCTGATCATGCGGCGCCTGATCGACCGCGTCATTCCGTCCGGCGACCTGCGGCGCCTGGTCTGGATGTCGGCCGCCCTGCTGGCCGTCCCTCTCGCGGGCGGCCTGATAAGGGTGTGGCAGAGAAGGATCAACGCGTCCATCGGCGAGGGCGTGACCTACGACCTTCGCACGGCCCTGTACGGCCGCCTGCAGAAGATGTCCATGCGCTTCTACACGCACACCCGCTCCGGCGAGCTGATCAGCCGGCTGAACAACGACGTGATGGGCGCGCAGAACGCGATCAGCTACACCATCACCGGATTCGCCACGAACCTGATTCAGTGCGCGGCCGTGCTCGCCGTGATGGCCTCCCTGGAGTGGCGGCTGACCGCGGTCAGCGTGGTGGTCCTGCCGGGGCTCATCGCGGTTTCCCGCCGGCTGGCGCGCCTCCTCCGCGACCTCTCGCGCCGCCAGATGGAGGCCAGCGCTTCCATGAACGCGGCCATGGCGGAGACCCTGAACATCGGCGGCGCCATGCTGGTGAAGCTCTTCGGCAGAGCCGCGGAGGAAACGGAACGCTTCAGACGCAGGGCCGCGGCCCTGGCCGAACTGGACGTGAAACGCGCCGTGCTCGGCGCCTCGTTCATGGTGTTCATCGGCCTGGTCAGCGCCGTGGGAACGGCCCTGGTCTACGGATTCGGCGGGGCCATGGTCATGAGAGGGTCGCTGACGATCGGCACCATCGTGGCGTTCGGATCGTACCTG
The DNA here is from genome assembly GCA_030372965.1 of bacterium. Classification (GTDB taxonomy): domain Bacteria; phylum Zhuqueibacterota; class QNDG01; order QNDG01; family DTFT01; genus JAFGAX01. Next base: position 1,912 of record JAUCQC010000261.1, on the reverse strand, counting down.
GCCCTGCTGTACGCGTCCCTGCAGGGCCTGGCGAACAATCCCGTGGAGTTCGCGACGTCGGTGGTCAGCTTCGAGCGCGTGTTCGAGGTGCTCGACCTGCCGCCCGACATACGCGAGAAGCCGGACGCGGTCGAGCTGAAGAAGGCCGCCGGGGAGCTGGCGTTCGAGAACGTGTCCTTCCGGTACGAGGTCAGGCCCGAGGGCCTGCTGACCGAGGTTCAGCGCTACGGAAAATCCGACGGCCCGGCCGCGGCCCTGTCGGGCGCGGAGCCGGCCGGCCGGCCCGGGAAGGAGAAGCCCGAAGCCGGGGCCGCGAAGCCCGCGAAGAAAACCCCGGCGGCTTCCCAGGCTCGCAGTCTGGCCCTGGAAAACGTCTCCTTCCGCGTCAAGCCCGGACAGCTCGCGGCCCTGGTCGGGCCCAGCGGCTCCGGCAAGACCACGGTGACCTATCTCATTCCCAGGCTGTACGACCCGGTCGCGGGCCGCGTGACCCTCGACGGCATGGACATCCGCGACGCGACCCTGGCCTCTCTCACCGCCCAAATCGGCATGGTGACCCAGGAGACGCACCTGTTCCACGACACCATACGGACCAACCTGCTCTACGCCAGGCCGGACGCGGGCCAGAGGGAGCTGGAGGAGGCCGCGAAGGCGGCCAACATTCACGACTTCATCGCCGGGCTTCCGGACCGGTACGACACCGTGGTCGGGGAAAGGGGCTACCGCCTCAGCGGGGGCGAGAAGCAGAGGCTCAGCCTGGCCCGCGTCATCCTGAAGGACCCGGCCATTCTCGTGCTCGACGAGGCCACGAGCAGTCTCGACAGCGAGTCCGAGGCGCTCATCCAGGAGGCGCTCAAGCGCATCATGGCCGGACGCACGAGCATCGTCATCGCGCACCGCCTCAGCACCATTCTGGCCGCGGACATGATTCTGGTGCTCGACCGGGGCCGCGTGGCCGAGTCCGGCACGCACGCGGAACTGCTCGAAAAGGCCGGTCTGTACGCGGGCCTGTACGAGACGCAGTTCGGGGAAAACCGGACGGACAGGGAATGACCGGTCGAAGGGTTCCGAGTTCCGTGTTAAAAGCAGTTTCGGGTTCCGTGTTCCGAGTTCCGAATTAAGAGATGTTGCAGATTCCGGCTTCAGGGTTTCAGATAGAGACAGATTCCGGGTTCCGCATGAATGCCTCTCTGGTTTCGGAATTTCCTATTCCAACTCGGAACCCGGAACTCGAAACCCGGAACCTTCCGTTTCCCGGAACCTTTCCGTTGACAACACCGTATAATTTGCGTAACTTGAAACGGTTCATTGACAACTCGGGGACGAACTGGATTCGACGGAATCAGTGGGGCTTCGGAATGCGCGCCCAGGTTCTCGGACCCTGGATAATAATCCGGGAACAATGTAAACGGCAACGATTATTCGTATGCCATGGCTGCCTAGTTAAATAGGCAACCCGTCCCTCGCGGCCCGCGCCTGTCGGGGCCGTGAAGGGGCGTCGCCAAAGACGGGCTGGCCGGCTTCATGTCCGCGGGAGTCCGGCGAGATCAAAGCGGGCTCGGCCCGGGGATCCCCGCCCTTCGGGTGCTCCGGGCGAGATTCAATCATAGGGCTACGCGCGTAGTATTCCGGGGTTTTCTGTTTTCGGACGTGGGTTCAATTCCCACCGTCTCCACCACTTTTTCAGACGCACGGCCGTCCAGGGCCGTGCGTTTTCGTTTGGTCTTGACATTGAGCGGGTGAATTGCTACAATTCATCAGACCGGTTCACAATGATCCGATTCATTCAATGACTGTCCCGATCTAAAAAGAGAATGTCATTGCGAGGAGCCCCGCAAGGCGGGGCGACGAAGCAATCTCGTGGTGATCGCCCCGGGGTTCCACCCCCTGTCTCTTATACACATCTCCGAGC
>JAUCQC010000260.1 GCA_030372965.1 bacterium | reverse complement strand
GGGGAGACCCTCCGGAAGGGAAAGGCCTGTTATGAGATCCGGGTCGAGATCGACTCCGCGGAACCTTCGAAGTGGCTGCGTGCGGAACTGGTCCTCAACCATGTTCGCGCCACCGGGCAAATCCTGCGCGTCTATCCGCCCCGGGACGCCTTCATGAAGGATGGATTCGGCGGACGGTTTCTCCTGTGGGTTGCCGCCGAAGTTACCGCGGCCGAGCTCCGGAACCGGGTGTCCGTGGACCTGCTGAAGCGGCTGGACATTGTCCCCCTTCGGAAGTCCGCGCGTGAAGCCGAGCCGGCAGTCCCGGACAAGCCGCTTTCCGAACCATCCGCGAAACGCGACGGTACCGCGACCGGCTCCGCTTCCTCCGTCTCGTCGTTCTTGAACACGGTCCGGGTGCCGGTCCACAAACTCGACAGCCTGCTCCACCTCATCGGCGAACTGGTGATCGCCAATTCCGGCATGAAACTGCTCGAAAACCGGCTTCGGGAGAAGTACCACGACGATCTCATCAAGGGAGACATGAGCCTGCTCAACGATCAGCTCATGAAAATCACCCTGGGGCTCCAGACGGACGTGCTGAACATGCGCATGCTTCCGATCGGGACCGTGTTCGGAGCCTTTCACCGGATCGTGCGGGATCTGTCGAAACAGGAAGGCAGGAACGTGAACCTGGTGGTTTCCGGGATGGACACCGAGCTCGACAAGAAAATCATCGACGCCATCGGAGAGCCCCTGATGCACCTGGTCCGGAACGCCGTGGATCACGGAATCGAGCCGCCGGACGAACGTTCCCGCTCGGGAAAGTCCGCCACGGGCACGATCACGCTGTCCGCAAGCCAATCGGGCAACCGCATCCTCGTTTCGGTCCGTGACGACGGCCGGGGCGTCGACCCCGCGGTGATCCGCCGGAGGGCCGCCGAGACGGGTCTCGTGACGCGGGAGCAGGCGGCGGGGATGAGCGACGACGAGGCGCTCGAGTTCATCTTCAGACACGGATTCAGCACGTCCGAACCTGTCTCTTATACACATCTCCGAGCCCACGAGTCAGCG
>JAUCQC010000259.1 GCA_030372965.1 bacterium | reverse complement strand
TCGCCTGGGCCCAGGTGGAGGCCGCCCCCGACGTTGTCTGGGTCGGCGACCAGCTGTCGACCCGGATACCGCCCGACCTGAACCGGCGGTTCGTCCTGCCCCGGGAGCGCCGCGTGTTCGACGCGGTGCACGAAGCGGGCGGCCTCGGCCGCCTGCACGTCTGCGGCGACACCACGGCCCTGCTGAAGGATCTATGGGCTTCCGGAACCGACATCCTCGACCTGGACGCTCCCGTGTCTCTCCGGGAGGCGCGACGGACCCTCGGGCCGGCCGCTGTTTTGTGCGGCAATATCGACACCGTGTCCGTGATGATGAAGGGAAAACCGGCCGATGTCCGCAAGGCCGTCCAGGAATCGCTGAAGCACGGAAGCAGGGCTTTCATCAGCGCGGCCGGATGTGAAATACCCGAGGCCACGCCGCACGCGAATCTCCGGGCACAGTCCGAAGCCCTCGGGTGGAAGCCGGGCAAATGAACCGCCGGAACACCCCGGAATCAAGCATCGTCCGATCCGGGAGGCCGTGCCTTCTCCCGGCCCGCGGGATCCGGCTGTGATGCGCGCCGGCGTCATCAGGCGCCTGGCCGCTATCGCGGCGGGAGGCTCTCTGGGCGCCCTGGCGCGTTTCGCTTTTTCGCGATGGACTCAGGCGAGAACCGGCGGCCTGTTTCCCTGGGGAACTCTGGTCATCAATCTCACAGGATGTTTCGGAATCGGCCTCCTCTTCGGTTTTTTCGAAAACATCGTGGTTTCCCCGTCCGTCCGCGCCTTCCTCCTGATCGGTTTTCTCGGCGCCTTCACCACGTTTTCCACATATTCGATCGAAACCATCAACCTTCTCCGGGACGGCGAAGTCCGTTTCGCTGTATTCAACGTGTTGCTGAACAACGGTCTCGGACTGGCGCTGACCCTTGTCGGCTGGTGGACTGCCAGAATCGTTCTCCGCTTTCTGCGATAGGAGGCCCTGCCATGCATCTTCCCGAACAGGCCACTCTGCTCCGCGTGTTCATCGGCGAAAGCGACAAGGCGGACGGCAAGCCGCTGTACGAAGCGATCGTACTGAAGGCCCGCGAGCTGAATCTGGCCGGCGCCACGGTCCTTCGCGGCGTGCTCGGGTTCGGGGCCGACAGCCGCCTCCATTCCGCAAAACTCCTGGATTTGTCGGAGGATATGCCGATGGTCGTGGAGATCGTCGACACCGAGGAGAACATCCGCAAGCTGCTCCCCTATATCGACACGCATGTGACCGAGGGGCTGGTGACTCTGGAAAAGATGAGAGTGATCAAGTACCGGCACAGCTGAACCCTCCAACCCCGGGGTGGACCCCGGGGTCTCCGGTTTCCGGAGGTTGCCATGCCCGATCTCCGCATCGGCACCTGCTCGTGGAAATACGACTCCTGGAAGGGGATCGTCTATTCCGGCCAAGCCGGCGGGGACGCCCTCTCCGAATACAGCCGGCTTTTCAACACAGTCGAGATCGACCAGTGGTTCTGGTCCCTGCATGGCGCGGGGAAAAACACCCTGCCGGACCCGGCCGCGGTCCGATCATACGCCGAGGCGGTTCCCGGCGGCTTCCGGTTCACTGTCAAGGCTCCGAACAGCCTCACCCTCACCCATTTCTACAGAAAATCCAAAACAGATCCCCTCGTTCCGAACCCCAATTTTCTCTCCGTTCCCCTGCTCGGGGAATTCCTGGAACGCCTCGATCCCATGAAAAGCCGTCTCGGTCCGATTCTCTTCCAGTTTGAATACCTAAACCGTCAGAAAATACCGTCCCAATCAGCGTTCCTGGACGCCTTCGGCGCGTTCATCCGGAGATGTCCGGACGGGTACGCGTACGGCCTGGAAATCCGGAATCCGAATTACCTGAACGAAAGCCTGTTCGCGTTCATGGAGAAAGAGCAAATCGTGCCGGTGCTGCTGGAGGGATACTATATGCCGCCGGTCGTGGAAACCGCCGCGGCTCATATGGACCGCATGGCGGGGACCGTGGTCCTGCGCCTGCACGGCCCGGACCGCGAGGGGATGGAGGAAAAAACAGGGAAGAAATGGGACCGCATTGTTGCGCCGAAGGACGCCGGACTGAAGGCGATCGCCGGATGCGTGGAGGGATTTCTGGGCAGAGGCGTTTCGGTGTACGTGAACGTCAACAACCACTACGAGGGCTGCGCGCCGCTGACCATCGAAAAATTGAGACGGCTGCTGAAAATTTGACCCCGGGGCCGACCCCGGGGTCCGGTTGTCATTTCCCGGCCGTCGTTTTCAGAAAATGGGCCATCGGTCTCGCGGCCATGAGAAGTCCGACGGCCAGGTAGCAGAACCAGGGCAGGGACGTCAGGACGGGCCACCATTTGGCGGCAAGCAGGGTGACCGCAAATACCGCGAACTTGGTCAGGCCCAGGTCCGTCAAGTCGGCTTGATACCGTTTCATTTTTTCAGAAATCATCATCTCCCGCCTCCTGATCGGACTAATGCCCCCTCCCCATCTTCGCCGCCTTGTCCCTGATGGCCGGAACCGCGTCTTCCATCATGAACCGGATGTCCTCGAACCGGAAGGTGCGCTCCTCGAAGGACATGGCCTGCAGCGATTTCAGAAACCGCTCCTCGAATTCACGGAAATTGGATCCGTAGATGTGGTAGCTGTCCGCCTGATGCGCGTAACGGCCGAGCCGCACGTCCTTTCCCGAGATCGCCGCGATTTTTTCCCCGATGAGCGACTGCAGGCGGATCAGGGCGAACATGTTCATGAACGCGGCCTTGTACGCGTCGTTCGACCGGAACCGGACGTTCATGTTCAGGGTCCAGACGCCGTCCGTGCCCTTCAGCATGCGGCACCACACGCTCTGAAGGCAGGGCGGATCATAGCAGACATCGTCCTCCCAGACCTTCCAGGTGACGGCCTGGGCGCGTCTGGAATGCGGGGTCTTCGCCAGCTTCTCCGCGATGGCCGCGATCTGGTCGATCCCGTTCTCACGGCCGGGGACGGTATAACGAAACAATCGCTGGTGGTAGGTGTATTCCCATCGGGTGTCGTCGGGGTCGGACGCCTTCCGAACCAGGTGGTCCTTGATGCCTTCGGTCACCTCGAGCACGTATTCCTGAAGGTCCTCGAGCCCGCCCGGAAAATCCTTGTGGATCATGGGTTCGGAAAGGGGATTCCGGACCACGACGGTCATGGTGCTGTCCTTGCTCGGCGGGTCGCCGGGCTTGTCGTACTCGGTCTGTACGTCGCATCCCTCCGCGTGCAGGCGCACGAGGGATTTCTCCCAGGCCTCGGCCAGGCCGTCGGCTTCGACGAACAGAACGGGTATGCTTCCCTGTGTCATTCGTATTTCCTCTGCTCAGTACTCACGTCGGCTCGACCGGCTCTACTTGTATTTCAACACGAGCGCTTCAACCCGTCTTTTTTCCTCCACCGAATGACTCACACTCTCATGCTCCCTTGTGACCGTCCCGCCGCGGTTGGTCTCTTCCGTGGTTTCCGTCCGGTCGCGGGACGCGTTCACCGCGGTCGTCACCTTGCCGAAATCGAGAATCACCACCGCGTCCGCGCCCTTTTCCGCGGCCTTTTTCAGAATCGCCTGCGTGAATTTTTCCGTGCTGTACATGAGCTCGTCCGCGTCCGCCGTCGCCCCCATGCGGCCGATGACCCGGTAGTCCTTTTCGACGTCGTTTTCGGAGAAGAACAGATCCACGTGCCCGGTGGGCGGATAGGCGTCCCCCAGGTAGCTGATGGACGCGCATCCGGACAGGAGAATCATAAGGACTGGCGTGTAAATCGCTCTTCTCATTGAACGGTCTCCTCGATGGGTGACAATTTTCAAGTCGGGTCCATTGAATGGAAGGAACCCCGGAGCCCCATCCACAAAATACGCTTTTTGGATATAATGTCAATCAATAAATCGGTCTCCGATTGATTCCCCCCGGCCTTCAGCCTTCGGATTTCCTCGGCCGTTCCCAATCTTCGATTACACCCGGCCGCACCCGAAAGAGAGGGTGCGGATCCGGCATGCGGATCCCTCTCCATTTCGAGTAGACCGACGGACTCCGGAAACGGAGCTTGCCGAGCAGGTGCCGCCATTCGTATTCCAACTGGCCGTCGGTCACGGTGATCCGGATTCCCCCGCGCGAAGGTCCGATCTTCGATTGATCGAATGCGTATCCCCTGGACAACGACTCCTCATGCACGGCCCGCAGGTACCCCGCAATGGCGGCGCGGGGACTCGTTTGCTCCTGAAACCGTTCCAGCTGGGGATGCCTGCGGTATCCGCGGGTTTCACCCCTCAGCACGGCCTGTGCGAGCAGGGCCTCGCGCCAGAGCGCGACAAGCCCCCGGCAGTCCAGGTATCTTGGGTGCAGGGACCAGAGACGCATTTACCGCCCGCGTCCGCCGGACCGGCGGGACGGCCTCCCGCGGGTTTTATGAATCCGATGGATGTTCGTATTCGTTTTCGGCCTATGTTCCCGATTCTGAATTTCATCCGAAATGACATACCAGCGCTGGACCGTGTTCTCGAGGAAATAATAATGCAGGATGTACGGAACCAGAAGAACCAGGAACAGCCCGCTCAGGAGCAGGAGCGGAAGGGACGGCCGGGTCCAGGTCCAGGCCAAGAGGAGAAGGAAAAACGAGGCCACGGCCAGCAGAACCAGCAGGTGAATGAGCCGCTCGTGCTGCATGAACCGGATCATGCGGTCGTGCGATTCCTTCAGGCCGGCCAAATCCCGGACGTCCCCTTTCTCCAACACCTCCCGCACGCGGGCTTCGTGTTCGTTCATGTATCTGCGGATGTTCAACTTCAATCTCCGTCCTGGAAATTTCTCATCTTAGATATTACCAAGTTCAAGGTTCAAAGTTCAAAATGAAATCTTGACAAACTCCACCTGTGAACTTCAAACCTTGAACTTTGAACTGTGACTTCACCAGCTCCCCGACGCCCCGCCTCCGCCCGACGACCCCCCGCCTCCTGAAAAACTCGAACCGCTCGAGAAACTCGATCCCCCGGAACTCCAGGAACCGGAGGACCGGCCGGAGGAGAGCCTGAATCCGCCGACGGACGCGGTTCCCTTGGTCGCGAGGTCCTTTGCGGCTTTCCGATACCAGTCCTGTTTCTTCAATATCCATTTGGCGATCGGGAAACCCAGCAGATAGGTAAAAAGGATGATGAGAGTCCCCTTGAAACCGACCACCATGATCGGAAAGGACGCCCAGAACGGAATCAGAAAGAAGTAGAGGAACCAGCCGAATCCGGGCGTGAACAGCCCCAGAAAAGTGAAAAGCCCGATGATGCCGAAGATGAAAAAACCGGACAGAATGCGCGGGATGATCGGCAGATTGGGCTCCTGAACACCCTGGCTTTCGGCCGCTTCCTCCTCCAGACCCTGCGGCTGTCCGCCCCCGATCACGGTCATCACGGCCCGGGCTCCCTCCGTAATGCCGCCGTCATAATCATTGTTCTTGAATTTGGGAGTCATGATGTTGCGTATGATGCGGCCTGCCTTGCCGTCGTTCAGCGACCCCTCGAGCCCGTAACCCACCTCGATGCGCATGCGCCTGTCCCGCGGCACGACCAGAATGAGAATGCCGTTGTCCTTGTCCTTTTCCCCGAGCTTCCACTCATCGAAAACCGCTGTCGCGTATTCCTCGATACCCTGTCCGTTCAGTGTTGGTATCGTGAGGACCGCGATCTGGTTGCCGGTTTTCTCTTCGTGCAGCCTGAGGCTGTCGGACAGGGCCAGGCGCGCCGCCTCGGACATGACACCCGCGTAATCGTTCACGCGTCCGGACAGGTACGGAATGTCGGGCGCCGCGAACGCGGCCGAGGCCGCGATCAGGCCGGTCCATGCGAAGCGCGGCGTTCTCATGCGCCCTCCTCCTCGATGACGGAGTCCGGCAGTTCGTTCCGCCCGCGCCGGACCGGCCTTCGTTTCGGCGGGGTCAGCAGGGCGGCCGTCAGGCTGTCCAATCCGGTTTTCAATGCGCCGGAAACATCGCCCTTCCGGATGACAGGGATCATCCCGTCAATGACGGAGCGGCTTTCCTCCGCGGTCAGCCTGGACCGGAGCCCCTTGTCCGGAAGCAGAATGACCCGCCGTTCGAACAGGCTGACCAGAAGGAGAACCCCGCGGCGGCCCGCGGTCGCGGACAGCTCCCGTCTGAGAAAAAAGGACTCCGCGTACTGCCGGACCTCCGCCCTGGCACGCCGCCTTCCCAGGAAAAGCCTCGCGTAAGACGGGACGAGCAGGGTGAAAAGCGCGGAAACAAGCCCGGCGCCGAGCACCACGGTGAGTGCCAGAGGCGGCGTCACGGGCTGGGGCCAGCCCCGTGACAGAAACTCCCTGATCAACACCGCCAGCCCGGAAACGGAGGCGGCCAGGGCAAAGGCCTTCCAGGGAATTTCGGGGTACGCGTCGCTCCGCCGGACCACGGCGAGCACGATCTGGCAGCCGGTTTTCTTCTCGGCCGCGGCAACGGCCCGGTTCAGCCGGTTCTGTTCGTCATTCGAGAGCACGGGTTTCATCCGGGGCAAGCCTCCGTTGGGTTCAGAATAGACACCCCGGATGGCCGGGGTTTCGCGCGCGCATCCGTTCCACCTTGCCGGATGGCCCGGTCATCCGTGACATGAAGGCGGTTATCTGGTCAGAATGAGCTTCCTCGCGGCCCGGAGTCCGTCATCCGCGCTCAGCACGCAGACATACACGCCGGACGCGACTTCCCGGCCTTCCGCATCCACACCCGTCCAGGCGACCGTGTGCCTTCCCGCGGAGCGGATGCCGTCCTCGAGCGTGCGGACAAGACGGCCGCGGCTGTCCAGAATGTCCAGACGGACCCGGCCGCCGGACGCGAGCGCGAAGGGGATCACGGTCGTCGCGTTGAAGGGATTGGGATAATTGGCCTCGAGACTGAAGCCGGCCGGCGCCGTGGTCGGAACGGGTCCCGCCTCAACCGAGGACGTTCCGCCGATGACGAACCATTCCGCGTTCCGGGCGCCGGTCGAGAGGGACAGGGTCGTCAGCGCCCCCGTGCCCAGGTCCGCGACAACGAGGGCGTTGTCCAGAAGCCGGTCGATCACGATTTTCCCGTCGTCCGGAGAGAAGGACGGCCGCTCCGCCATGCGGCCCGGGAATTGAAGCGCGACGCGCCGGCCGGACTCCGCCTCCGCGAAGTTCATGAGGTGGATGTCCGCGTTCCCTTCCTCGTCGAGATAGGAGAACGCGATCCGGTCCGGATCCGTCGAGCTGAACTGGACGTCGCAGGCCCAGGTTTCGTCGGACTGGGAGGGCAGCAGATTCAGCAGCCGGGGCTGTTCCCCGGTGAAATCAACCTCCCCCATGCTCCACCAGCCGCGTTCCTCCCCGGACGAGAAGCGGAAGCTGTTATACGCGTCGAAGGCCAGTTTCGGCAGGGCGGGATTCGGTGACCAGTCGAGCACGTCCGCGTACCGGATGGTCGATGCGGTGATGCCGTCCTGGTCGGTGGGCATGACCAGATCGAGCGAATACATCCGGCCGTCGATGATCAGGTACACGACGTTCTCGTCGTACAGCGACGTCAGCGCGACGTACAGGTTGTCCGGCGACACGGCCGCGCTCCAGAGATCGCCCCGCTCCCGGATGTAGTAGGAGGCGAACGTTTCGTACTGGAATCCCTGGGGCAGGCCGCTGAGATCCGCCCGCGCCAGAACGCCGGATTCGTTGATGAAGTAGAGGAAGCGTCCGTCCTTCGTGACGCTGAGCTGGGTGGCGGCCTCGTCGATGTGCGCGACACGCAGTCCTGAGAGAATGTAATCGGTCCCTTCAGCCACGCTGTAGAGGCCGATCTGCGCGTCGTCCCGGACGAATGCGATCCACTCGGTGCCGCCCGTGACGGCCGGCACCTCGTTGTCCGCGCCCCCGCCGGGATTCGAGCCGCCGCCCTCCCGCACCTTCACCGCGTCGAAGCCTGAACGCACGGCCGCGAGCTCCGCCCCGTCGCCGTACAGGTCCCGGGCGGCCTGCTCGAGCGCCTTGCGGCAGTCGAGAAACTGGGTCTGGCGGGTCATGTACTGGACCAGGCCCCGGTAGACAATCCGTTCCGCCTTGTCCCGGCCGACGGCATTGGCGATGAGCACCGCGGCGCGGCTCGGGATGCTGCAATTGATATGGACTCCGCCGTTATCGTCCGGGGTCCGCACATACTGATCCATGTCGGCGGGCAGTTGATCCAGCATGGCGGCATTCCCGGGATTGGCCAGGTCGCGGAGACCGGATGCGGTGCCCGGTTTCATGATGTCCTCGCCCATCACCCAGTCGTCGCGGTCCACCATGCAGGCGAAAAAGTCGGACATGGACTCGTTGAGCGCGCCGGATTCGTCCTGGTAGACCAGGTTGGCGGTGTGTTCGGTGACGCCGTGCATCACCTCGTGCGCGAACACGTCCAGGGCCCCGGCCAAGGGCTTGAACACCTGGTTCCCGTTGCCGAAGAAAACCGCCTGGCCGTTCCAGTAGGCGTTGTCCATCTCCCGGTTGCCCTCGGTCACGTTCACCACGGAGATCATCGTGGACGCCTGGTTGTCGATGCCCCGCCGGCCGTGCGTATTTTTCCAGTAATCGGCGATCAGGCCCATGTGATGAATGCCCGACACCGCGCTCCGGTCGCTCCACGACGTTCTCGACGCGGACGTTACCATGTAGAAGGAGGAATTTTCCGTCGCGTCCGCATGGTTCAGATCGATCATCAGGAGGCCGCCGGTGGGATCGCCGGGCAGGCGGTCCGCGGGCCCGGACAGCTCGTTGACGTCGCTGAGCATGTAGTACGTGCCCGATTCCTCGTAGGCCCGGAAGGAGCGGGTGACTCCGGCCAGGTCAAGACCGGAGGCGTCCACCGTCCCCTCGGATTTCGTGTTCAGAATCTCGCGCAGCACGTCCCCGGACGCCGCGTCCACGAAAACCGTGTACCGGTCGAGGACATTGGCGTGCAGGTCCACCTGCCAGACGAGGCGCGGCCGGCCCTCGGGGTCCATCCATATCGTCTTCACGGATGTCGGATCAGGAAGACGCAGGGCCTTCTTCCACCCGTCCGGGATGTCCCGGAGCCGGTTCAGGACGGCCAGGCGGCTTCGGCTCCGTTCAATCGCCTCATCCGCCGAAAGGACGGCCGAGCCCGGATCGATGGAGACCGGCGTGGGCGAGATGCGGCCGTTGACCGCGAAGACCTTGTCGGAAGCGTCGACATGCACGATCAACTCGCTGGCCCACACGGGGATTCCTCGGAAGGTCTGCTGGAGCCGCAGGTGGCGCATGCCCAGTTCGTCCTCCGTGAACCGGCTCAGCGTGAACTCCTCCGACGCACGCTCAATTTTCATGGCGGGCCCGAAGGTCTCCAGCCAGCCCCGCGCCAGGGCCAGGTCCGCGCGGGCCCGGACCTGTCTCTTATACACATCTGACGCTGCCGACGAGTTCCGAACGG
>JAUCQC010000258.1 GCA_030372965.1 bacterium | reverse complement strand
CGTGGGCTCGGAGATGTGTATAAGAGACAGGCACGTCACTGTAAAAACCCCTTTATAAATAATCCTTTATTTCGTATCTTTTTCAGTCCATCACCATCCCCGTCACCTGACAGGCATGCTTTGAAACGGACCCTGCCCCTCATCCTGTGCATAGGACTGGCCTCCTCCTCCGCGGGTCAGACGCTCCGGTTCCGGCATCCGGCCCTGCACGAAATCGAGTTTCTGTCCACGGGCCGCGATACCATGCTCTCTCTCGGAAGGCCTTTCGTCATTCCCGGATCCGATTCCGTATGCGTCGATTCCGTTCGCCTGAGCCGCTGGCGGGACTACACGGTGCGTGAGACGGCCGGAGTGATCCGCTTCACCCGGCCGCCCGATTCCGGCAAGGTCATACGCGTCCGTTTCCGCAGTCTGCCTCTCAAGCTCGGAACCGAATACCGGATGTACGAGGCATCCTCTCCGGACACGGCAGGCGGCGCGCCGGCGTCCGCAGGTCCCGCATCCGCGACCGGCCGCGCCAGGGTCCGGCCCCAGGCCGATGATTTCGCGGACGCGCTCCAGAAAAGCGGGTCCATTTTCCGGGGCGTGAGCCTGGGCACGGACCAGGGCATGCGGCTCCAGTCCGGGCTTCGGCTTCAGGTCTCGGGCCGCATCGCGCCCGACGTCGAGGTGGTCGCGTCCCTCACGGACCAGAACACGCCGATCCAGCCCGAGGGCAACACCCAGACCCTGCAGGAAATCGACAAGGTGTTTGTCGAGATCAAGGCGCCGCATTTCAGGGCCACGCTCGGCGATTTTCAGTTCCAGGCGCCCGCCTCGAGCCTGGCCGCGTATTCGCGCAAACTCCAGGGCGCGACCGGCACCGCGGAAGGGAGCCTGGGATTTGTCACGGTATTCGCGGCCGCGTCCAAGGGCGAATTCACGACAAGTCATTTCAACGGAACGGAGGGCAACCAGGGGCCCTACCAGCTCACGGGCGATGGCGGCACGCTCGAAATCATCGTCCTGGCGGGCACGGAAAAAGTCTGGATGGACGGCCGGCTTCTGACGCGGGGCGAGGACAACGACTATGTCATCGAATACGCCACCGGGCAGATCACGTTCACCCGTAAATGCCTGGTCACGGCCGAGTCGCGGATCACGGTGGATTTCGAGTATTCGGGCCGCCAGTACCAGAGGCAGATGATGGGCGCGGCCGGGGCCATGGCCGCGTGGAAGAACCGCATCCGCCTGCGAGGCGCACTTCTGTCCGAGTCGGACGACCGGGACAATCCGCTGGACCTGACGATCACCGACGAGGTCCGGTCCGTTCTCCGGTCCGCGGGGGACGCCGCGGATTCGGCCGTGACAACGGGCGCCAAATACGCGGGCCCGGGCAAGGGCAGCTACGCCAAAGCGGATTCCCTGGGGAACACCGTGTACCTCTACCGCGGACTCGGAAACGGCGACTGGTCCGTGCATTTCTCCTATGTGGGCGCCGCGAAGGGCGATTACAGCTTTCAGGGATACGACATCTACCGTTACGAGGGCCCGGGAAAGGGCGCGTACCTGCCCGTGATTCTCCTGCCTCTGGCGTCCGGACAGCGGATCGCGGACGCGGGCGCGGCATTCGAACCCCTGGCCGGAGTCGTTCTGGACGGGGAGGTGGCTTTGAGCGATCTGGACCGGAACCTGTTCTCCGGCCGGGATGACGGGGATAACAGGGGAAAGGCTGCCACCGGGCGCCTGACCGTGTCCGAGCGCGGCCTGAAAATCGGGGGCCTCGGGCTGGGACGCGTCGCTTTCGACGGCCGCCTGCGAAGAACGGACGACGCCTTCAGGCCGCTCGGCAGAACCGAGGAAGTGGAGCACGGCCGAAAGTGGGGGGCCTCGGAGGGCGTGACGTGGGGCGAGCGCTCCGCGGAATTCACGGCCGCGTATTTCCCGGTCCGGCGCGTGGGCCTGAACGCGGGATTCGGATCGTTCAGCAGGGGCGCGTTCAGCTCGGAGCGCAGGTCCGCTTCAGCGTCCTGGGACCGTTCCGGGGGCGGTGATCCCCTGTTCCGTTACGGCGCGGAATGGATCGACTCGCGATCCGGGCCCGGAATGACGGGAGAATGGCTGCGCCACAGCGGGAACGCCCAGGGTCCGTGGAAAACCCTGAATCCCTCCGTCACCTATGAGGGCGAGCATCGCAGGAATTCAACCCCGGATTCCGCGGCGACCGGTTTCCGCTTCGACGAATGGGCCGGAAAGCTGGCGTTTAGCCGCAGATCCATGCGTCTCGAGGCCGGCTCGTCGGTGCGCGACGACCGGGTGTACAGCAAGGGCGTTCTTGAAAGGAATTCCCTTGCCAGGACGGACCGCGTCGGGCTTGATGCCCGCACGGACGGCGGCATTTCCTCGTCCCTGATTTTTACGCACCGCACGCGCGACTACGCCGGCGCCGCGGCGCAGGACCAGAAAACCGACCTCGCTGAGGCGCGTCTCGGGTATTCGCCGGGCAGCCGGGTGGTTTCAGCGGACCTGAACTACCGCTTCTCGTCCACCCAGGTGTCCGAAATGGCCACGGACACGATCCGGATCGGCGCCGGCCTGGGCGATTACCGTTACGACGAGTCCCTCGGCGAATACGTGCCGGACATGGACGGCGACGTGCTCTTCCGCACCATACAGACCGGACGGTTCACGCCCGTGAACTCGGTCGAAACCGAGGCGGACGTGAAAATCGACGCGTCGAAGAAATGGCGGAAGGCCGGGGGGCTGGCCGGTTTCATCTCCGGGTTCCAGACCCGGTCCCTGGCCCGCGTCGAGCGCAGGGACAAGGCCCGTGATTTCGGCGCCGTGAACCGCAGGGCTTTCAGTCCAGAGTGGGGAACCGATTCCACGACCGTGTCCGGCGTGATGTCCCTGATGCAGGACGTGGAATACACCACGCGGGGTGCCGGGCTGAACGTGCGCCTGCGGCTCAGAAAGGACGATTCCGAAAACCGCCAGCTTCTCAACGAGGGCCAGATCCGCCGGGCTTCCGGTAGCGGGCTGAGGGTCAAGGCCAGCCCGTCGCGCCTGGTCGGGCTCGTGGCCGAGGTGGAGCGGTCCGGCGAGAAAAAGGATTACGTCCAGGCCCTGCGCCAGGACCGGGACATACGCGTCGACGCGGCGACCGCGGAAGGATCGTACCGGCCCAGGCAGGATATCGAGCTGGCCCTGAAAATCAAGGCCAGGATCGCGGAGGACGGGGAGCCGGACCCGGCCACGTCGGCACGCTCGCTTTTCCTAATGCCGCGCGTGACTTTTTCACTGAAAACCCGCGGCCAGTTCAGGCTGGAGCTGGAGGCCGGCGACGTTTCCGTGGAGCCGAAGGGCAGGACCCTGCCGTATGAAATGCTCGCGGGCGACCAGCCGGGCCGCACGGTGCGGGTGAACGGGCTCATGACGTACAGGCTGTCCGGCCACGCGACGGCCACGTTCTCCTACCGCGCCCGCCGCGAGCCCTGGCGGCCGAGGACTTTCCACGCGGGACAGGTGGAGGTAAGGGCGTTTTTCTGAAGTTCGAACGTTTGAACGTTGGCACGTTGGAACGTTCTGGCAAGCATTCAGATGAAACGGAGAAACGGAGTGACGGGGAAACGGAGATACGGAGCAATGGAGTGTTAGAGAAACAGAGACGGCTCTATCCAGCACCTGACCCATGTCATTCCCGCGATCTTCAAGCGGGAATCCAGGGGCTGGGCGGGGACGTTGGAACGTGTAAACGTTCGAACGTTCGGATGTTCTTTTCTCCTTTTCTCCGATTCCCCCTCTCTCCGTTTCTGCTTTTGGTGACATGGATGATGAACGCCTACACAGCCGTCCCTGATTCCACGATAGTGGAAAAAGTCAGCATTCACGGCCGCAGGCACCTGTCCACAACCCAAATTGTCGAATCCCTGGGGATAAAACAAAACAGCTCTCTTCCCAAGGACTGGCCGGATCAATCCATCGAGAATCTGCTGGACGCGTACAGAAGCGACGGATACTTCGAGGCCCGCGTCGACTCCGTCCGCTCCGATCAATCGGAAAACGGCAGGATCAGGCTCGACGTCTGGCTGACAGAAGGCCCTGTGGCCAGAACGGGAGACATCCGCATCCGCGTGGACGGAAACGAGAGCCGGGAGCTGAGGGAAATTCTCGACATGGACCCGGGTTCGCCGTTCATCGAATCCCGTCTGCAATCCGGCATGTCCCGCATTCTCTCCCATCTGGCGGATCGCGGAAGGCCCCTGGCTTCGGTCGCCGTGCAATCCGTTTACCCGGCCCCGGACGGCTCCGGAATCGATGCGGATCTGGATGTGACGGCGGGTCCGCAGGTCACGATCGGCGGCCTGAACACGTCCGGCAATACATTGACCCGGAAGCGCGTCATTCTGCGGGAAACGCGGCTGAAACCGGGCCAGGTTTTCCGCACACGGAATATTGAAGCCGCGACCGCCAACCTGCGGCGGCTGGGTTTTTTCAAGGACGTGCGGGATCCGGAACTGCGTTTTCACGGGGCTGTCTCTTTATACACATCTGACGCTGCCG